>JAZUBD010000506.1:0-7074 GCA_045638305.1 Lachnospiraceae bacterium | reverse complement strand
GCATTTTACCCAGGTATTCCGTACCGCCAAGAAGGCCGGCATTGTGGAGCAGGAGAAGAACATTATGTTCCTTGGGTTCGGTACCATGAACGGCAAGGACGGCAAGCCGTTTAAGACAAGAGACGGCGGTGTTATGCGTCTGGAGCAACTGATTGCGGATACCAATGATGAAGTAGTAAAGAAGATGACAGAAAACCGCGATATGGACGAGGCCGAAGCGAAGGAAATCGCAAAGCTTGTGGGACTTGCGGCGATTAAGTACGGTGATTTGTCCAATCAGGCGACCAAGGATTATATATTCGATTTAGAGCGCTTTACCTCCTTTGAGGCAAATACCGGTCCGTATATTTTGTATACCATGGTACGTATTAAGTCCATTCTTGCAAAGTACGAGGCGGACGGTGCGGAGAAGAAGCAGGTGGCTATTAATGCCAGCGTAAGAGAGTACGGTGCGGATGAGCTTGCACTGATGCTTCTGACGGCTCGTTTTAATGATGTGATGGAGCATGTATACGAGGAGACGGCGCCGCACAAGCTCTGCCAGTATATTTACGAGTTGGCGGATGCATTTAACAGCTTTTATCATAACAACAAGATTATTGCGGAGACCGATGCGGTAAAGCAGGGAGAATGGATTTCCCTCATTACACTGGTACTTCGTTTGTTGGAAATCTGCATCGATTTACTTGGTTTTTCGGCACCGGACAGAATGTAAGGTGACAAAGCGTACGAGAGAGGGATTATGTTTACAGGACGTATACAGGAACTGGAACGGCTCGAGGCCTTGTATGCTTCGGAGCGCAGCGGTATCATTGTTCTTTACGGAAGAAGCGGTATCGGCAAAACAGCACTTACAAGACGTTTTGTGCAAGGGAAGAAGGCAGTGTATTATGCGGCCCGTCGTGTAACGGCGGCAGAGCAGTTGCTTTGCATGAAACAGGAATGGGAAGCGGAGGATGCTACGGATTTTTACGAAGCGTTGACTTTGCTCTATGAGAACTATGGGTTGGCGGGAAAGCTGGTCCTTGTGTTTGATGAATTCCGGAATCTGCTGGATGGTTCGGAAGCGTTTTTGAATGCGTTTTTACGGTTTTATGCGGAACATCACGGTGATGGGACGTTGTTGGTATTGTTCCTTTCCTCCTCGATAAGCTGGGTGGAAAATGAAATGACGGCTGTTTTGGGGAGCGCTGCCAGATTGCTTTCGGGATTCATTAAATTAAAAGAGTTTTCTTTTATGGAGCTGGCCGGATATCACAAAAACAGCTCCGTGCAGGAGAATATTTATACCGGTGCGGTATTGGGCGGAGTGCCTGCGTATTTGCGGTTGTGGAATGAAAGGGACAGTTTTAAGGACAATGTAATACGATTGTTTTTGTCCGAGGATGCACCGTTGTTTTCCGAGGCAGAGAATTATTTAAAAAAGGAATTGCGGGAGCTGTCCGCCTACAATGCTATTTTGGCGACAATTGCCCAGGGAAATTATAAGCTGAATGATATTTATGCCCGGACCGGATTTTCCAGAGCGAAAATCAGTGTATATTTAAAAAATTTGACGGAGCTGGATTGTACGGAAAAACTGTTTTCCTTTGACACCAGTGAGCAGAGAAGTGTACAAAAGGGCCTGTACCGGATCAGAGAGCCGTTTCTGCGGTTCTGGTATCGGTTTATTTATCCGAATTTGTCGGAAATTGCCATGGGAAACGGTGAAGGCGTGTATAACAAAGCAATTGCACCGTATCTGGCGGAGTATGTAAGAGAGGACTTCAGAGAGGTGTGCGGCGAGTATTTGCAGGTAATGAATCGCTATAAGCAGTTGCAGGCACAGTACGGTACCTTCGGCGTATGGTACGGCAAGATGGGTACCATCGATGTGGTGGCGAAATCTGCCGACGGAGCATGTCTTGTGGGGTTCTGTGATTGCAGAGCCGTAAAAACGGACGAAGAAGCGCTGGACGGCTATGCCACGGTGTTAGAGAGTGCGGGATTGAAACCGACGGAATGTTATGTTTTTTCCATGCAGGGCTTTATTTCCGGCGTGGAGACACTGGCGGCAGAGCGTGGCATTACTCTGGTGTGTGCAAAGGACATGTAAGACGGAACAGATATAAAAATAAGTCGGAAAGGCAGATAAGATGTACCATAAGATTGCAAGACTGATTATTTATAAAGATATCGCGGGAGCGGAGATATTAAACGGAATCGCTGCCTGCATTCATGCATATGAGCAGAAAAAGGCGGATTCATCGGAAACCGTGGAAGGCCTGTACGTACAGGTGCATAAGCTTCTGGATTTGGCTACGGCCTATGGGTTTGATGAGAATTTGTGGCAGGCGTATCTGGCCTATGTACTTGCCATGGCGGAGACACCCTTTTCTTTGCTGTGCGAGAAAAACGGTGCAGCGGACGGGTCTGTGAATGTACTTGCGAAGAATGATTTCGGCATTTTCAGAGAACTGTTCTTTTATGACTTTGCGAAGCTTGAGGAAGAACTGGGAATCCGGTGCTTTTCCGTGTTGACGGACTATCATTCCATACCGAAAAAGATTCAGCATTTTAATAAAAGTGTGGCAGACAAGGTAAAGGAACTGCAGCACGGATTGGTACAGACGAAGGATGCGGAAGATGTGTTCCGGGTGGTGACCGACTTTTATAAAAAGTATGGTGTCGGTCAGTTCGGTTTGAACAAGGCATTCCGTCTGGTAGGGGAAGGTGAGGACTTTACCCTGCAGCCGATTACCAATACCGAGATTGTTCGACTGTCCGATATTATCGGCTATGAGTCACAGAAAAAGACGTTGGTAGAAAATACGAAGGCCTTTGTGGAAGGAAGAAAGGCCAATAATGTACTTCTGTACGGAGACAGCGGTACCGGAAAGTCTACCAGTATCAAGGCCATTTTAAATGAGTTTTATGACGACGGCTTGCGGATTATCGAGATATACAAGCATCAGTTTCATCAACTGTCGGCATTGATTTCGAAGATTAAAAACCGGAATTATCGGTTTATTATCTATATGGACGATTTGTCCTTTGAAGAGTTTGAGATTGAGTATAAGTATTTAAAGGCGGTCATCGAGGGCGGTCTGGAGATACGTCCGGAGAATATCCTGATTTATGCCACCTCCAACAGGCGGCATTTGATCCGGGAGACCTGGTCGGACCGTTCGGATATGTCTAAGGATGAGTTGCATCGTTCCGATACCATGCAGGAAAAGCTCTCCCTGGTAGCACGGTTCGGTATTTCCATCAATTACTCCGCACCGGATAAGCGGGAGTTTGAACGGATTGTAAAGGGAATTGCGGCACGGTATCCGGAACTGAACGGAAAGGAAGAAATGTTACTGGCACAGGCAAATATCTGGGAGCTTCGCGGCGGCGGGCTTTCGGGACGCAGTGCACAGCAATTTATTCATTATATACTGGGGAAAGAAGATTAAAGCGCAGGGCGTATGATTTACTTTGAAAGGAGAATGGGTATGAGAAAAACGGTAGGAAAACAGGTAAAAAGAGTGGTGCTTGCAGTATTGTGTGCAGGTTTGTTGTTTGCAAACGGAAAAACGGCATCTGCAGCGACGACGGCAGTTTATGAATATGATGTGGAGCGCGGGGAGAGCAATGTATACCGCGGAGTAATCACAACCTATGGTCTGAATGTGCGTTCCGGTGCAGGGAAAGGAAATCCGGTAGTGGAATTTAACGGAGCGGGAGTTACCCTGGATAAGGATGACGAGGTGGCAATTCTTGATCAGGCAATCGATAACAATCAGGTTTGGTATAAGGTGTCCTTTTTAAAGGATGATACGATTTTGGTGGGCTACGTCCACAGCAGTTATGTGAATCTTACGGTAGATATCGTACAGCCGCTTGCAACGCCGACTCCGGTACCGACGGCAACGCCGGTTCCGACTCCGACAGAGACGCCGGCGGAGGTGACTGCGACCCCGACCCCTGCAGTAGAAAATGAGGGCGGTGAAAAAGACGGTAACGGCGGCGGTTTGGTGGCTATTTTGGGTGTAGTTGCCATTGCGGCAGGCGCGCTTGTGGCACTTTGGTATGTAAAGAAACGCAATGACGACATGAAGGGCAATGAGACCAGCGAAAAGTTAGACAGTCTAAAGAATGTACCGATTTCCGGCGGCCCGCTGTCTGTAGACGGTACTCCGATTCCGGTCATGAAGAGACGGGAGCAGCCGGCGGAAGAAAACCCGGAGGAGGTACGTCGTCAGCCTGTGGAGCGTCAGGATGAAGCAAGTCTTCTTGCCGACAGAGAGCGTGCACGTCTGATGAACGAGGAAATGATTCGTCAGAGCCGTAACGGCGAGATCGACGAGGAGAATGCCCAGTTACGTGAAATTGCGGCAAACTTAAAGGAAAAGGAAATTTTAAAGGAAGAAATCGACCGCCTGCATATCGGCGATATGGTATACCATGAGTACTTCGGTAAAGGTATTGTTCGTGATAACAGTGATGTAAAGGTAATCGAAATCAGTTTCGGTCAGGATGTACGTTTCTTAAATAAGGCATCCTGCGCATCCAAGAGATTGCTCCGTAAGCTGTAGATGAGGCAGTAAAACCAGAAAACAGAATCAGGCAAGGTATGTATCCGGTAACAAATCGATATGGTTTGTTACCGGTTTTTTTAGCCTCGTTCCGTGACCGGACTATCGCTCAGATACAAATAAAAGGTGAGCAGATAGAGACCGCTTAAACCGACAAGGGCATAAACGATACGGGAAATCCAGGACATGGAACCGAACAAAAATGCAACTAAATCGAAATCAAAGAAGCCGATTAAGCCCCAGTTTACCGCACCGATAATGGCGATGGTAAGGGCCGTTGCATCCAGTAATCTGTTTCTCATGGTTGCCTCCGTTCTGCCGTAAAGCGGCTGATTACAGTGTCGTCCGGAGGAATAACCCCGGCACATTGTAAAGTGAAATTACTTTACGGTTCTAGTGTGGATATTTCACAGAAGAAATAAACAACCAAATTTTTTCAAAAAAAGTATTGACAGAATTAATGTTATAGTGTACTATATATCTAGTGCACTAAGTCAGTGATGGGAAAGGAGGTATGAGATGGAGTTTTCCACAAATACACCGATTTATCTACAGGTCGTAGAGGAAATCAAACGGATGCTGATGAGCGGGGAATTGCAGCCGGGGGATAAGCTTTGGTCGGCAAGAGATATGGCAGTGCGGTATAAGATTAATCCCAATACGGCGGCTCGTGTTTATAAAGAGCTGGAATTGCAGAGTCTCTGTTTTACAAAACGAGGGTTGGGAACATATCTGACCGAGGAAGAAGGTATAGCGGAACGGCTGAAAAAAGAGAAAGCCGAACAGCTTCTGGCGGATACGATAGCAACGTTTTTAGGACTGGGATATACGAAGGAGGAGCTACAGGAATTGTTTCAAAAGGCTCTTGCGAGGGTGCAACAATAGGGTGATACGATACGGTATCAATAGGACAATAAGGAGGATATTATGGTAGAAGCGAAGATGGTGGGAAAGCGTTATTTAGGGAAGCAGGCAGTAAAAGATGTAAATATGGTATGGGAGAAGGGCCGGATTTATGCGCTTTTGGGACCGAACGGCAGTGGGAAGACTACCTTTATGAAGATGGTGGCTGGTCTGGTAAAGCCGACGGCAGGCGAGTTGTATTATGATAACAAGAAAATCGGTGTGGAGTCAAAGAAGAAAGTGGCCTATATGTCTACGGAGCCGTTTTTCTATTCTTACATGAACGTAAAGCATGTGGGAAAGTATTATGCGGACTTTTTTGAGGATTTCTCCATGGAACGTTACGAGGAACTGATTTCCCGGATGGATCTTAAAATGACGGATAAAGCAAAGGAGCTTTCCTCCGGCCTTGCGGCAAAATTGAAGATTGCGGCAACGCTGGCAAGAGATGCACAGCTCTATATGTTAGATGAGCCGTTAAACGGCATCGACATTATTGCAAGAGAGAGCATTATTCAGACCATTGTGGAAGCGGCGGGAGAGAACAAAACCATCGTGATTTCCAGTCATCTGGTGGATGAGTTAGAGCCGATCGTGGACAGCGTGGTGTTTATGAAGCAGGGCGGTGTGATTCTGGCCGGTGATGCGGAAGAAATTCGTACCGAGCACGGTAAATCCATTGTAGACTTGTACAAAGAAGTGTACGCATAAATAGGAGAGGAGATAAATACTATGGGTAAATTAATTAAGTATGAGTTTAGAAAGCAGCTGATGTCAAAGCTGGTGGTGGGGGCTGTTGTTGCGGTACTGGAGCTTGTGTTTTTTGCCGGCATTATTTTTGATAAAGGTTATTGGGCCGGTATGGGACTCGGATTGTTTGCGCTTGTATCGATGATAGCGTTGCTTTATTTCAGCTTTGAAAGTATTGTGACATATTCCAATGACCTGAAAACAAAACATAGTTATATGCTGTTTTTGACGCCGTGTAATATGTTTCAGATTGTAGGGGCTAAGCTCGTTACTACCATCCTTCAGATTTTTGTATGCGGATGTGCTTTTTTAGCAATTGCAATCGGTGATATTTTCCTGCTCTGTGCAATCAAAGGAGATGTGAAGGATTTTATAGAGGGAGTAAAGACATTTTTTCAGCTGTTCACCGGAGTGGAAATCCGTCTGAGCGAAGTGATTTATGTTCTGCTGATGCTGTTAATTGCATGGCTGGTATTTGTTGCAATGGCAATCTTTTCCATTACCCTTTCCGCAACCCTGCTTTCCAACTGGAAGTTTAAGGGTGTTGCCAGTGTTGCGATTTTCTTCGGCTTGGACTGGCTTGTGGCAAAGGTGGCAAATCTGGTAACCCCGACCGATTTTCTGGAAAGTGAGTACCTGGTGGTAAATTCGGAAGCATGGGCATTCATCGGCGTATATGCGGTGGCACTTGCACTGTGTTATGTGGGAACGGCTCTGCTGCTGGATAAGAAAGTTAGCGTATAAGAATCGAAATTTATACTATTTTAAAAAATAGGGCGGAAAATTTAAGAAAGTGTATCCTTTTTTTCGCAAGGCTTTACTTGACGAATGGGAGTAGGAAAAGTATAATGAGTGAAGT
>JAZUBD010000505.1:0-4841 GCA_045638305.1 Lachnospiraceae bacterium | reverse complement strand
ACATGGCTACGATCCGACTTACAGTTATATACCATAATCTTAACACCGCTTTCAATTGCTTCCAATGCACAACCGAAAGTATCCATCCATCCTGGAAAAATCAATCCGTCAAACTTCTGCTGAATCGCACGATGTATAGCCTCACCCACCTGCTCATTCATATCTCTGTTAGGAAGAATCGGTACAAACTCTCCGACACCGCCCACTGCCTCTAATTCCTTTCCGGCATAGCTTGCGCCACGGCCGACACCGTACCAGAACTCGTTGTCATACATACTTAACAACATAATCTTAACCGGTCTGGCTTTCTTGGACGGTGATGGAACAATTGCGGTATTATACTGACCGAGCAAGCCCTGAATACTCTTAAGCATCGTTCCAAGCTTTTCGGTATGGGATGCAATCTCGCTGGATTCTGCCGCAACCTCCTCGGAAACAGCTGCAATATCCGTTGTGTTTTCACTGATTGCCTGAGAAGTATCAAACAGCTGGGTCGCTTTGTTCTTAGTCTCTGCGGAATTACTTGCCATAACAACAAACTTCTGCGAAACATCCGCCATCATATTATGAATCTCATTGGACTGCTGGTTAATGGAACGGAAAGAACTGTTCACCTGTTCAAATGTCTCGGTACTTCTGCTATATGTAGTTTCACAGGCACGAATACTTTCATTTACCTGCTCACTGCTGCTGATAATCTCATGTACAATCTTATTAATGGTGTCCATACCATCCTTGGTCTTATTGGACATCTCACTCATCTCGTCCGCTACTACCGCAAAGCCCTTACCGGACTGTCCGGCTCTGGCTGCCTCGATAGAAGCATTTAATGCCAATAACTTTAACTGATTGGATATACCGATAATAAAATCTCCGACTTCTTCGATCTTCTTGATATCGGTATTAAAGCGATTCAGTATCTGGTCAATGTTGTTCAGCTCCTTCGACATGGCACTCATGTCGTTCTCATAGCCCTCTAACTTTGCGATACCTTCCTCACAATTGGATACCGTAACATCCAACAAAGAACGAATGGATTGCATGGAACTTTCCACGTTTTTCATCTGCTCGTTATTGGCCTCGATCAACTCCAGATTATCCTTTACCAATTCAAACTGCTCCGAGGTCTTACCGGCCACAACAGTAACACCGCTGGCAATCTGCTCGTTACCCATCTGATTTGCATCGGCACTCTTCGACAGAACTTCAATCGCGTCGGAAAGAACGATTACATTACCCTTTGTTGCTTCTACAAAGGTCATAAGATTGCTCTTTATTGCATTTACAGAACCTGCAATTATATTTGATGTACTTTTTCCTTCGCCCACCTTAATATCTTCCACATTTAATTTACCGTGCACGATTTGGCGGCTCTTTTCCAAAATATCATTGTAAGCCCTGTCGTTCTTCACCAGTTTAAATACAAGAAAACCAATGACCAGTAACTCAACAGCGGCCAATATTATAAAAAACAGCTCCATAGGACGTCCTCCTCTTTTTCAGTATTGAATCACCTAATTTTTATGTTATATACATTATAACATATTCTTTCTAAAAATAACAGACAAATTTTTAAAATTTTACATATTTTTTTGAAATCATTTATAAAAAAATGAAGGACACCGTTTTACACAAAAAGTTTATACAACCGCAGATTTTCTTCATTACTTCCTCCGAATAAAACGTAATACTCAATCTGCTTCTCTTCTTCTGCACAAATGTATTGTCCGTACAGTCCCACACCGCAAAAAGCAACCGTATGCTCTGCGGATACGGAAATTCCGTATCCTTTCCGCGAAAGCAACAGCGGCATCCTCTTTTTCTTGCCTCCGACGGAAATATAACGTGCTTTTCCGTTCACCGGTTCCAACTCTGTATCCAGAATTCCCTTTGCAACGATTTTCTCGCTCTTTTCCCATTCGAAGTAATTCCAGGTCTTTGAAAGATCCGGTTCTATCTGGCGCGGTTCTTTTCCGGATTCCTTAAAAAGGACGACTCCTTTTTTGTCCAAAAAGGTAAGCGCACCGCTTTTTTTCTCAACACAAATCGCAAGCTTCTTCGTAGAAATCTCATATACGGTTGCGTTCTCTTTTGTGCTAAATGAAACCTTCTCTTCTCCCGTATACTTAAAATTTCCGTCCGCAAATGTGTCTAGCTGTCCTCTGACAAACTGGATACGTACAATTTCTTCCGAAAGCGGTGTAATCCGGAGAATTCCGTAGTTGCTCACGAAATCCACAAACGCCTTTTCCTTTTTTACCCAACGCACGCCGCAATCAATCCTGCCGTGTCCCTTCGGCGTCAATTTTCCTGCTTCCACTATGGAATTAAACGAATACGGTGACGTATTGATTTCCGGTTCGGCTTCCGATGCCCCCGTCGTTTGTCCGACTGTTTTGGCCTGCACCCTTTGTACCGGTTTTTCCGCTGCCGTTTCTACCGGCTTTTTCGCCTGATTGAGTCCGTATCGCTTTGTGGTCCGCTCCAGAATTTTGGCTAGCTCATCCTGCTTTTTTTCCTCCGTAACCTTCGGAATCACACGAGGTGTCGCTACCCGCAACATATCCTGTTGCTTTTCTAAAGAACTCAATCGCTTTTCTTCCGACACCGGGGTAGCAATCAGTTCCGTCAAATCCTGCAAATGCACCACCGCCAGTTCATGCAAAGCTCTGGTGGCCGCCACATACAACAGCTTTACATATTGGTCCTCCGACGGGTAATTCTCCTTGGACGGATGATACAATAATACGGCATCAAACTCCAGACCCTTCGTGTATTCCACCGGAAGTACCATAACGCCCTCGTCAAATACGGCCGTCTCCGGATTGTTATCCGCTAATGTGATTTCTTTTCCGAGCATCTGCGTTACGTAGGCCGTTTCCTGTTCATCGGCACAGATGACCGCAATGGTTCCGTGGCCTTCCTTCTGCCAGCTCTTGATACTGTTTACCACCGCACGGTTCATTTCCGCTTCGGTATCGAACGCGGACACCCTCACCGGATTTCCGTGTCGCAAAATCGGCTCCGCCGGATAAATCGAGAAACTGCCATGACGTAAAATCTCTGTGGCAAACTCCGATATTTCCACCGTATTACGATAGCTCTTTTTCAAAATACCGAAGTTATCGTAATCTCCGGTCAGAATCAGCTTCCGAAGCTCTTCCCAGTCGTTTAACCCGTAACCGTAATGAATATTTTGGGAAACATCTCCCATAATCGTATAGGTACAACCTCTGAGACAATACGCAAGAGTCGCATATACCATCATCCCGAAATCCTGTGCCTCATCGATGATCACATGAGAAGCTTCGCGGATTGGGTCAATTTCCTTAATCCGCTTGTACAAATACGCCAGCGCCGCAAGGTCATACACATCGTATTTCCCCTGCTTCACAACTATTTTGCTGCCGCACTTTCTCTGCCCTTCCAGAAACTCCTCGTATAAATCAAACAAAGAGCCCTTCCATTCATCTCTGCCGAAATGCACCTTACAGCTTCTGTTCAGTTCTTTTTTCTCCTCCGGTGTATAGGAAACGGATTTCCCGGTGAGTTCATTTTCCAACTTACCTAACAACCATTCATTCAGAGCATTTATTTTTGCCTGTACCGACAGTTGCGGGTTACTCTTTCTGTAATTCTCAATGGACTTCTTCTCTAAGAGTACAACTCCGTTCTTTTCGATGACAACCGTTTCCCTCGGTATTACCCGCTCCTCATATTCCTTGCAAAAGGCCTCCAAGGCATGAAACCACGCAAATTCTCCCTTCCGGTAGGCCTCTTTGTCATTTGGATTCGTCGCCACAATTTTGCACTTCTTATCGTCCCAGTCCTCATAAAGTAACCGTGTAAACAACTGCTCCATAGTCATCTGGGAAACACCGTACACATCCAGTTCCGGTAGCACACCGGTAATATAATTTAACAAAATCCGGTTACTGCCCACAATATAGAAATCCACCGGACGAAACTGCTCATAGTTATACAAAATATAAGAGATGCGGTGCATTGCCACGGTTGTTTTTCCTGACCCCGCCACTCCCTGTACAATTAAATTCGTCTTCGGAGACATCCGGATAATCGCATTCTGTTCCTTCTGTATCGTTCCGATGATTTCTCCCAACACCGCCCGTTTACTCTTTGCCAGAAACTTTGTCAGAAGGTCATCATTTGCCACAATATCCGAATCGAAAAAATCAACCAGTTTATCTTCTTCAATTTCATATGTACGCTTTCGGAACAAGTCGATTTCATGCAATCGTGTCTCATTTTCCGCAATATCCTTCACCTCATAGGTACAGGTTCCCAGCGCATTTTCATAATACACCGATGCAATCGGTGCTCTCCAGTCAATAACTAACGGGTCCACTCCGTCTTCCGAAATACCCACACGCCCCACATAATAGGATTCCGGTTCCGAAATGCCTTCACTCTTAAAATCGATTCTTCCGAAATACGGCTTCTTCCTGGCCTTCACACTACGAAGCAATTCCCGGTTACTTGCATGATACATTGCCTCCGTATTATTCCACAGTGCCTGTGCCTCCTTATCATTGGGGTCAAAGTTTTCCAGCATTTCCTTTAATTGCTCCGATAACCCCTCCTGCCGCTTCTCAAGCCGTTCCAAATTGTTCTGTGCTACTTTTAGGATTTTGCTAAGTTGCTGTTCTTCTGCTTCCCTACCGGTTCCCAGTACTTTCATTTGACGTTTCTCCTTCTCTTTGCAAGTTTTGCACATCCCTTTACGAACACTGTTTTTCTGTCACAAAAATATTCTAGCATTTTTTCAAAAAAAGGTATAGACTTGTAATACAATTTGTTGTATAATACATAATGGGGTGTGC
>JAZUBD010000504.1:0-5817 GCA_045638305.1 Lachnospiraceae bacterium | reverse complement strand
CACGCCCCACTTTGCGGTAGAACCGCCTGCAGATAAGTTGTCCTTTGTAATCTCCGCCTGCGGATATGCCTCGCGTAACTTTCTCGTTACCATCTCCGCCCATACCGGCATGTTCGGATAACGGTCGGATTGCACCTTCATCGGATTTAAGGAGCCCATGTCCACTGCCGGTTCGTCGGCACCGCTGGCTTCCCAGCCCGCCGTAATACTGTCGCCAAAATATACGATATGAAGCGGCTTGCCGCTCTCTAATTTCTCATAGGTCTTCGTAAGACGGGCACCCATGCGCTCCGGCACAAGACCGGTCCAGCTTTCCGCTGCCTCGTAGGTCACCAACGTCTGATATTTGAATACGAACGGAAGAATCATGGTGAACTCTTTCTTTCCTTCCAGACAAAGCCAGCCCGCCCACGGTTCGTCGTTATACGGACGAATGTACTCTTCTCGTGTAAGTGCCGGAATACGGCTGCCCTCCGTACGCACAATGCCCCGCTCCGTTACGGTATAATCCTTACCTTCTTCGTACTCCACCGTCGCGTCATGGTTCGTTATTTTCGTAATCTTCTTCGGAGTGTAGAGGAGATTTCCTCCCTGCTCCTTCTTTGCCGCATCCTCAAAAAAACATACGGACTCTTCCCAAATTTCGCCGCCCTTCCAAATCGGTGCCAACCACTTGTTTAACATAGTTTCTGCCATAATCCTTCTCCTTTGATTTTTCCCTGTCTTCCGGAATATTTCGTTAGCCCTATTATACTATATTTTGTTTCAATGCACAATCTTAGAACTGCAAATTTGCTTCCGAAGAAAACAGAATTCTATCATTTTTGTTAGAATTATTTACATTTTCTTAAGATGATGCTACACTAGGACCATAGACCTACAGAAACAATTTCAATTTGTAAATTTAGATAAGAAACACCCTAATACGCTAACTACTAACTCAAAAATACCTCAAAAGTTCCCTTAAGTGGGAAAAACAGCACTTACCGTTGATAAAGTGCTGTTTTTTCTTTGTTTTTTTATTCTTTTTATGCTTTTACCGCCCAACGTAGCTTCGTGGACTTTGCCCGCGGGTTCCGCTGACACTCTGCCGCGGACGGACGAATCACATCTTCCGATGCGTCACTGTAGACGCCTTCTTTTTTCAACTGTTTAAAAGACTTCTTTACCAGCTGGTCCTCTCCCGAGTGGAAGGTCAGTATCGCCACTCTTGCCCCCGGCTTCAAAATCCCCGGAAGTTTTTCCAAAAACGCATACAGCACTTCAAACTCACTGTTCACATCAATGCGCAGCGCCTGAAAGACTCTTGCGCAGGACTTTTTCACCGCTTCCTTATACTCTGCCGCCGGGAGCTTAGAAAGTGCCTCTTCGATGGCCTCACGAAGTTCTGTGGTGGTTTCAAACTTCGCCCCACGCTTTATCTTCTGAAATACCACCTTCGCAATTTGCTCCGCGTAAGGCTCATCGGAGTTTTCCACCATCATGCCGATAAATTCTTCTTTAGAAATACTACGCAGACGCTCCGAGGCGGATTGTCCGTGCTCCGGGTCCAGACGCAAGTCTAACGGCCCCTCCACTTTATAGGAAAAGCCCCGCTCCGGATTATCAATCTGCATGGAAGATACTCCCAAATCCGCCAGTACAAAGTCAAACTTCCCGGCCTGCTCCGCCACCTGATCGATATTGGCAAAGTTGGTCTGGCAAATGGTCAAAATGTCTTCTCCGTAGCCTTTCTCCTCCAAACGCTTCTTCGTTTTTACGATTTCAATGGGGTCCACATCCAGCGCAACCATATGGCCCTTCCCCTCAAGCTTCGTCAGCATGGCACTGGTATGTCCACCGTAGCCCAGAGTCGCATCCAATCCCTGTTCTCCCGGCTGAATCTTTAATACATCCAGAATCTCCTCCACCATAATGGAGATGTGCATCCCCGCCGGGGTACTGCCCTTGCGGATGACCTTTTCGATGGTGTCCGCGTACTTCTCCGGATTGGCCTCCTTGTACTTTTCATGGAACGCCCTCGGATGGGTTCCTTTATATCTGACCCGCCGCTTGTGGGGGGTATCGTTACTCGGTTCGTTTGTCAAGGTTGTACTCCTTTCCGATTTACATAAGCTCCAGAAACGCTTCTTTCATACTGCACAACAACTGCACACCCAAATCCGCAAAGGTTTTATCCATTGCTTCCAAAGTCAGGGCAACATCGTCCACGTTTGCATTTTCACCCATATGACCGATACGGATTACTTTGCCTGCAAGTACATCAAAACACCCTGAAATCATTACATTATACCGGTCACGCATGGTAGAAAGAATCTGTTCGTCCGTGATACCTTCCGGAACCTCAATGACGGTAACGGTATTGGAATACCCCTCTCGCAAATATAACTTTAATCCGGCCTTCTGTACCGCACGTCTTGTCGCTTCCGCAATTCTTGCATGACGCTCCAAAATACCGGTATCTACTCTGACATTATCCAGTGCCGCGCGGAGGCCGTTGATATCACTGACCGGCATGGTATACGGGAACCACTTGTCTTCATAATACGTTCGAAAATTTAGGATATTGGCATAGAATGCCGCAATCGGTGTTTTTCTGTTTTCCATTGCTTCCAACGCTTTGTTGCTGACCCATAACATGGTCAATCCGGCAGGAGCAGACAACGCTTTCTGGGAGCCACCACAAAGGATGTCAATCTTGCTTTCATCCACATTGACATATTCACCGAACATACCGGCTACGGAGTCTACAACGGAAAGGATTCCGTATTCTGCCAACAACGGACAGATTTTGGAAATATCATTTAACACACCACTCGGCGTATCACAGTGCACAACCGTAGCAAACTTGAAGTCGGAATCCTTTTCCAAAAATGCCTTCAAATCTTCTGTGTGAATCGGGCACTGATAATCCGATGTGAATATAACCGCTTCCCCTCCGTACATGGTTACGAAATCCGCAAATCCTTTTCCGAAGATGCCGTTGTCCAGCACCAAAACACGATCTCCCGGTTCCGTCAAAGATGCACAGGCCGCTTCCAATCCCAGAATTCCTTCACCTCCCAATATGTAGGCTGTCCCCGTAGAATGAAGCATTTCCTGCATCATATCACAGGTTTCTTTATAAAATTCGTAGAACTCCAAATCCAAGTCCGGATTCGTGGTTTCTAAACTTCTTGCCATACGGACATTTTCTTTCACCTGCGTCGGTCCCGCAGTCATGATTTTATACATAATGATTTTCTCCTCGTCAAATTTTTGCGGCTATTTTTTTCAAACCACCGGCAATCGGAAGTACAATGATTGCGGCAACAACTACCTGCATTACATTCCCCGGTATAGAACCGAACGGTATAATCCAGTTCTGATACAGAATCACTTCCGCAAAATAATAACCCACGATCTTGATAATCAGTGCCGTCAACATCGCCACCGAATTACCGATCACAGGTCTTTCCTTCAGTTTTTCACTGATGAGTCCCGTCACATATCCCATTGCTCCTACAATAACAAACGTGAACGGTGCCCAGGCAGTCCAACCGGAAATCAAATCAAAAAATCCCATTCCGAATGCACCTGCAAGCGCACCGGTCTTTTTCCCAAAAATGATGGCCGCCAGAAAAAGCGGAACGTTTCCCAAATGGATGAGTCCGCCGTTCCCCATGAGCGGCAGGCGGATGTTGATGAACATCGTTGCTACAAATGTCAATGCAATAAATAAAGCATTAACCACCAGTTTTTTTGTTGTACCTGTATTCATTTTATAACCATACCTTTCTTCAGCTATACACTAAGTACTGTATAACAAAATTGGTCTGATAAAAATGTCCAGTTTTTACAAATTTTATAATACCAGATTTCGTAAAGCTGCATTTATTTACTCTTTTGGGAAGTAACTTTTTGCACTACCTCTTCCGGCGCCGTAGCCGACGCAAACCCTTCTTTTTCCCAATTTTCCTCATAGTTCTTAATAAACCAGCCTGCCTGTAAGGTCTGCATTCCGAAGGAACGAGCTGTTTCCAGTTCCTGACTTCCCCCGTCTCCCACATACAGGCACTCCTCCGGAGCTACGGCAAGCTCTGCCAAGCACCGTTCAAAGATTTCACGCTCCGGCTTCTGTACGCCCTGCTCACAAGAAAGCATCATCACATCAAAGCACGACGCCAACACACTTGCCCGGATAGCCTCCGCCTCTTCCAAAAAGCAGTTACTGATGAGAGCGACCTTATAGCCCCGCTCCCTTAGCTCACGAAGCAGGGAAACGATACGATACTCCACCTTCTGCAGGCTTTCTTCCTTAAAGGCATGACGTTTTTCTATGGCACTCGGTATCTGCTCCGGATGCGCAAAGTGCATACGTTCTCCGATCCAGTAAAGAGCTTCCTCAAAGGTCATCTTTCCTTTACTGCGGGCCTCTTCCGTCTCATGCCACAACGGATAAAACTCGTCGATATCCGCCCCCAAATCCGCCGCAATGTTCCGTCCGAAATACCGCGGTACACTGTGCAACGTCACCAACGTTTCGAACATGTCAAAGATTACTGCTTTCATGCTATATGCTCCCTTCTGTAGTTTGTTCCCCAACACAGCTACAAAAGACCTTCCCTATCGTTTCTGCAACTCATCCAGATTCTTGTTATAAGCCGGAATAAATTCTTCCATAAAGCAGTCCGCCTCCGGCAGCTCCATGGCAGCAATGGATGCCTTCGTGGACTTGAACGCGCTGTCAAACTCCTTATTGCCGGCCTTTTTCTCTTCCATACACTTAATCAGCGCGGAGAACTTATCCGCCGCTTTCACCAGACGCCACAAGTACGCATCCTCCTCCTGCTTAAAATACAGGCTGTGGAACTCTTCCCGCAAATCCTCCGGAAGCATGGTAAGCAGCGTCTCCGCCGCCGCATCCTCAATCTTGTGAAACACCGTCTGTATCGTCTCGTTATAATATTTCACCGGTGTGGGCATATCGCCGGTAATAATCTCTGTGGTATCATGGTACATGCCGATCAGTGCCGCCTTACTGGCATCCAAGCTCTTCCCGAAACGCTTGTTACCGATAATGCACAGCATATGGGCAATCATGGCCACCTCCAGAGAATGCTCGCAAATATTCTCCGTGCAGGAATTCCTCATCAGTGCCCAGCGGTCAATATATTTCATGCGCGACATCATGGCGCAAAAATTACTTTCGTTTTTTCCCATGGTTATCTCCTCGTTTCCTCTCTATCTTTCACGTTCCTCTGCCGCCGTATATTCTCAATGCGTTTCATTCATCGCACCCTTACAGCAAAAGACGCCTCCCGTTTACACAACTCATTATGCCTTATCTACCTCCGGCTGTCAATCGAACACGACGATTTTCTTTCCGTTCCCCATCTTTCTATTTGTTTTCTGTTCTCCTACAGGTACACTTGCAACGTCTTTCTATTTATGTTACACTGCAAGCAGAGGAAAAGAAAGGATACTTCATCATGAAAATCACAGCCTTACTGGAAAATACAACCGAGCGGGATGATATGCAGGTAGAGCACGGTCTCAGCCTGTACATCGAAACCGATACACATAAAATTTTATTTGATATGGGGCAAAGTGATTTGTTTGCCCGAAACGCCGAGACACTGGGCATCGACCTGTCCGCAGAAGTCGGAGGCCAAGCGGTCTTAGGAAGACAAGCAACTATTGCAACTCCTTGGCTCCCAGAACGACATGGCTACGATCCGACTTGTACATCGAAACCGATACACATAAAATTTTATTTGATATGGGGCAAAGTGATTTGTTTGCCCGAAACGCCGAGACACTGGGCATCGACCTGTC
>JAZUBD010000503.1:0-2940 GCA_045638305.1 Lachnospiraceae bacterium | reverse complement strand
TGTAGGGATGGGCGGTATTGATGAGAAGGACATGATGTGCCGCATTGTGGAGGAGGTTTGTCAGGCAACGAACCTGCCGCTTTCCATCGATACCAGTGATGCAGAGGTGATGGAAGCTGCTCTTAGACTCTATCCGGGACGTGCGCTGGTGAACTCCGTGTCGTTGGAGGAAGGAAAGGCAGAGCGTCTGTTTCCGCTTGTGAAAAAGTACGGTGCCATGGTAGTTGTGTTGCCGCTCGGCAGCAGCGGATTGCCGAAGGATGCAGCAGAGCGTCGGGAAAATTTGCGGACTTTGGTGCAAAAGGCTGCGGAATACGGGATTCCGAAGGAGTCTGTTGTGGCGGATGGCTTGGTTATGACGGTAGGTGCGGAGCCGCAGGCGGCACTGGATGCTTTGGATACCATAAAATACTGCAAGGAGGAACTGGGAGTGGCCACCACCTGCGGTTTGTCCAATATTTCTTACGGATTGCCGGAGCGAGGGTATATCAATACCGCATTTTTAATGATGGCAATCGGAAGCGGTCTTACCATGGCGATTGTAAATCCGAATCAGGATTTACTCATGAATCTGGTGTATGCGGCGGATGTGCTCCGGGCAAAGGAGGATTCCGCAAAACGTTATATCGAGCGTGCGGAATGGATCGGGAAAAAGAGAGGAGAGGACGCCGCGAAGCAGGCAGCGTCGGCTCCGACAGTGGTGGCAGCGGACGATGTAACGAAAAAAACTCAGGGAGGTTCCGTAAAAGCAGAGTCGGAAGCGTCCGGAATGAAAGAAACCACACTGATGCAGGCGGTTTTGCGGGGAGAGAAAAAAGCGATTGTTTCCTTGGCCGGTCAGGCTTTGGCAGAGGGGAAGGAAGCATCGGCAATCTTGGAGAAAGAACTGATTCCGGCTATTACGGAGGCAGGGAACCGGTTTGAGCAAAAGAAATTTTTCCTGCCGCAGCTAATCGGAGCGGCAGAGGCTATGAAGGCAGCGGTGGAGGTATTGGAGCCGCAGTTACAAACCAGTGGTGACATGAAGTCAGCCGGGACCGTGATTATTGCTACGGTAGAAGGAGATATTCACGATATCGGAAAAAACCTGGTAACGCTGATGCTAAAGAATCACGGATTTACGGTGGTGGATTTAGGGAAGGATGTGGCCGCAGAGACAATTGTGGCGGAAGCAAAGCGTTTGGATGCGGATGTGATTGCACTGTCGGCATTGATGACCACAACCATGCGCTCTATGGCGGATGTCATTGAACGTTGCAAAAAGGAAGGCGTACGTGCCAAGGTGATGATCGGCGGTGCGGTAACCACCGAAGAATATGCAAAAGAAATCGGAGCGGACGGCTATGCCACGGATGCCCAGGGAGCGGTGGTTTTGGCAAAGAGCCTGGTAGGAGGACAGTAGGATGACAAAGCGAATGAGAGGAAACGCTCTGTTATTGTTGGCAGCGTTTATTTGGGGACTTTCCTTTGTGGCGCAAAGCGAAGGAATGAAATATATCGGACCCTTTGCCTTTATCGGTATCCGGTCCATGTTGGCGGGAGTGTCGTTAGCAATCTTTCTCGGACTTCGGACTGCCGTTACGCAAGTCAGAAAAAAGAGGAGTGGAAAATCCACGGAGGAGTATACGCCGGAACAAAAACAGGAGAGAAAAAGAGCGTTATTGCAGGGGGGAATAAGTTGCGGTGTCATACTGTTTGCGGCTACCATGTTGCAGCAAATCGGTATTTTGCATACTAACGAGCCGGGAAAGGCGGGATTTATTACCGCATTATACTTGATTTTAGTACCGCTGGCGGGTATCTTTTTTCGTAAGAAAATCGGATTGAAGATATGGATTGCGGTAGTTCTCGGCGTATGCGGGATGTACTTGCTTTGTATTACGACAGGATTTCAAATTGCAACCGGAGATTTGTATTTGCTGGGGTGTGCGTTCGTGTTTACCGTACACATTTTGGTAATAGACCGGTTTTCTCCGAAAACCGACGGAGTGACCATGTCCTGTATCCAGTTTCTGTTATGCGGGGCATTCGGTATGGCAGGGATGTTTTTGACGGAGACGGTGGAATTTTCCCATGTACTTGAGGCATGGCTCCCGTTGGTGTTTTCCGGTGTATTTTCCGGCGGTATTGCATATACATTGCAGATTGTGGCCCAAAAGGATACGGAGCCGGCCGTTGCATCACTTCTCATGAGCTTGGAGTCGGTGTTTGCGGTGTTTGGAGAATGGTTGATTTTGGGACAGTTCCTGACGGCAAGGGAGTTCGGCGGCTGTGCTCTTATGTTCGCGGGAATTTTGTTAACCCAGTTGCCGGAGAAAAAACAACAGAAGGCGTCAGAGATTTAGCGTTGTGTATTTTTTGATTTTATGCTATCATAAAAATATATAAAAAACAGGCACGAGCGTTCCGGGCATGACAGATGTTATGACCGGACGGATTCCGTGCGGAAAGAGGGAGCATGTATTCGGTTGAATTAAAGAAAATGGTGCAGAAGATGCAACTTGAAAATTGTACACCGGAGATTGATATCAGTCATATTTTAATTAAGCATCCGGATGTAAACCGCCCGGCATTACAGTTGGCAGGATTTTTTGATTATTTTGATGCAGAGCGTGTGCAGATTATCGGAAACGTAGAACATGCTTATATGGAAAAGATGGAAAAGGATCACGGTATCAGCATTATGGAAAAGCTCATGAGCTTTAAGGTGCCGTGTATTGTATTTTGTCGTAATATCGAGGTGCCGGAGGAGATGCGTAAAATCGCAATCGAGGCAGGGGTGCCGTTGTTCCGTTCCCCGGCATCCACTTCTTCCTTCTGTGCGGAGCTCATCCGTTGGTTGAAGGTGGAGTTGGCACCGCGTATTTCCATCCACGGTGTATTGGTAGACGTATACGGCGAAGGTATCCTGATTACCGGTGAAAGCGGTATCGGTAAGAG
>JAZUBD010000502.1:0-4145 GCA_045638305.1 Lachnospiraceae bacterium | reverse complement strand
CAACATGCTTATCAGCAACGTGGATGTAGGTGAAGGCGATGTGAAGGTGACCTTCCGTTTTACGGACATTTACAATCAGCAGTACTGGACAGAAGCATTTACGGAGTAATGTCCGGTTGTCGAATAAGAGGAATACAAACGTTTGAGATGATGAAAAGATAAGGAAGACGGAACAGTTGGGCAGTGACATTTATGGTTTTAAATCGTAGATGTCACTGCCTTTTTATATTAAATACGTAACTCTCTTGACTCTGTCCTTGGGACATAGTTTAAGATGAGGTCAGAAGGACGGAAGATTGTGCCCGGAGAAAAGAAAGAGAAGGAGATGAGGGGATGACCTTTGTATTCAAACTATTCCAGAATCGGAAAGGAACCGTTCTGTTGACTTTGCTTTGCTGTGTGGGCTCGGTCGTCAGTACATTATTGTGGAATAAGAATCTGGCGGCGATGATTGACGGCGTACAGGCGGGAAGCGGATTGGAATGGTCCTGGGTTGCATGCTGGGTCGGCTGCCTGGTGGCGGGGGGGTGACTTCACGGGGGGATGCAGTTTTTGTCCGGTTATGCGGGAGAGTATGCAGTGCATGATCTGCGCATGAAACTGGCGGTGGTGACCATGAGAAGAGACTACGCCTCCGTGACCAAAGAGAGTTCGGCGGAACTGATTTCCGTCCAGCAAAACGAGATGGAGGAAATCAGCAGTTATGTAGCGGACAATTTATTTACACTGTGTACCACGGTGATCGGTTTTGTGTTTAACTTGGTGTTTTTGCTGACGCAGAATGCAAAACTGACGCTACTGTACCTGATACCTGTTGCGGGGATGACGGTGTATACGACCCTTTCCGGCAAGGTGATTTACCGTTATACCAAGAGGGAACAGGAGCAGCAAAAGAAGATGAACGGTGTGGCGGGGACACTGCTTTCCCTGTTTCCGGTGGTGCGGATTTTTGAGGTGGAGAAGTTATTGGAGCGAAGCTATACCGAGCGGATTGAAGGATGGAAGGATGCGGTAGTGAAGCAGGAGAAAACGAAAGCAAAGCTGATGTCGGTTTCCGGCATGTTGTCGTGTATTCCTCTTGTGATGCTGATGCTGGTAGGTGGCAGGATGATTCTGCTGGGAAGGCTGACTATCGGGATTTTGTACGTGTTTATCAATCTGTCGGGAAATGTGTCGGGAGTGATGATGAATATTTCGGTGCATTTGGCGAATTTTAGAAGATTTTGCGGAAATCTGGAACGGGTATGGGAGAGTATGGAGACAGAAGGAGAGCGGGAACATGAGTATATTGTTACGGGAGATTAGTTTTAGTTACGGTGAGAAACTGATTCTGGATAAGATTTCGCTGGAGATGCGGGAAAAAGAGCATATCGGGATTTTGGGCGGCAGCGGCAGCGGAAAAAGCACACTGCTTAAGCTTCTGGCGGGTCTGTATCCGGTAAAGGAAGGGCATTGTGAGGTGGCGGGAGAGAGTATACCGGAGCGGATACGGAAGCAGGTGGCTATGGTAATGCAGAGCCCGGGGCTGTTTCCTCTGTCCATCCGGGACAATATTACCTGCGGTCATCCGATAACGGAGGAAAAGGTGTGGGAAGCGGTGCGAGCCGCACAACTGGAAGAATGGGTTAGGGGACTGCCGGATGGCTTGGACAACCTTGTGGGAGAACGGGGCGGCAACATTTCCGGCGGACAGGCACAGCGCATTGCCATTGCAAGAGCCATTGCAAAGGATGCGCCGGTGGTATTGTTGGACGAGCCTACGTCAGCGCTGGATGGGGAGACGGCAGACGCACTTTTGCGGGCATTAGAGCGCCTGACGGAGGGAAAGACGGTAATTCATGTGACCCACCGGGAAGAGACGATACAGAGCTACGACAGAATACTGGTACTAAAGGAGGGGAAGCTTTTTGAGAGAAAGTCTTTGTAAGGTGTTTCGACGGTTGGGAGGAGCGGTGACCTATGGCGTGTTGCTTTTGTTCCGCAGCCCTGTGGATACGGTGCTATGCATTATCAATGCGCTGTTTCTTCGCAATGCATTTCAGACGATAGAAGCGGGAGATGAAAGGGGATTATTCGTTACTTGCGCCGTGTTCGGCGTGGCAAACCTGTGTCTGTTTCTTTATAACGGAACGCTGTGGGGAAGATTTGCCGTGTTTTCCGCAAAGCTTGTGGGAAAACTGAAGCGGTTCTTATTTGAGTCAATGTTGAAACTGCCCTTGGAACGAATCGAAGAAAAGTCCACCGGGGCATGGCTGACACGGTTAAACAGTGATGTTACCATGACGTTAAATCTTTTGACCGGAGCGTTAAATTTGCCCCATCTGGTGTTTGCGACGGTTCGTGTCGGGGTGACGGCGGTGCTGTTCGGAAGAATTAGCCTGCTTTTGTTGGCGGTGGAACTGGCGGTATTGGTGCCTCATGTGTTTCTACGGCAACGGTTTGTGGTCAGGCCTATGGAGAAGCTGATGAAAGAAGCACAGGAGACGATGGAATATGCAACGGTTTATTTGGAAAGTACAGTGGAGTGCGGGGCTACCATACGTCTGTACGAAGCGGATGACCTGTTACTCGCACGATATCGGGAGAGCAGTCTTTCGGTGGTGAAAGCTCGTTTGCGCAGTAATGTCAGGAAAACGTTGGGAGAGCTTTTACAAATGCTTTTAAGCAGAGGCGGATATCTCTTGCTATTTTGCTTCGGATGTGAGATGATATGTGAAGGAAAACTGGATTTCGGGACTTTGACCGAAGCACTTCAGTACCGGGGCGGAATGCTGATGGGAAGCATGATGTGGCTGAATTCCTATGCGGAAGTGCGAAAAAACAGCGTAGGCCTGAAACGGATGGAGGAAATCTATGGAATGGAAGAATACAGATAACCGAATAGAGGAAAATGCAGAGGAGACCTTGCTGAAAATCGGTGAAGTGGCGGACTTTTTTCAAATTTCCGTAAAGGCGGTGCGTATTTACGAGAAGAAGGGGATTATAGTGCCTGCTTATATTGATCCGGAATCCGGTTATCGTTACTATACACCGGACCAGTTGCACCAATTGGCCGCATTGCTGGAACTGAAAGCACTGGGATTTTCTTTGGATGAAATCAAAGATGTCATGGTGGGCGAAAGTTCCAAAGAGGCGTTATATATGGCAATGCAGGAAAAACTGAGAAATTGGGAGAACCTTGTTATCATGGCCCAAAGCAAAATGGATGCCATTGAGAGCATTTCGGAACGCCTGGTAAGTTCGAAGGAGGCGGAAAAGCTGCGGGAGCTTACGGAGGAAGAACGGGCGTGGCTGTTGGTAAAGCTGGTCTGCGTGGAAAACGTGCAGGTGCAGAGTACGATTAATGAGGCGATTTGGCTGTAAGCTAAATATCATAAAAAGGCGATGTCAAATTAGTAAATTATAAAATTTGGCTTCTAAAAAAGCTTTGTATGTGGGAATGGCTTGAGCCTTTTCATATTCACGGCATACAAGTTTTTTTATTTTATCCAGGCGGTCTACGCTGTTTTCGTGGTATCTTACGATTTTGATTTTTCCTTCTTTTTCTGCCTGTTTTATTGCAAGATAAGCGTCCGGAACATATTCAAAGGTTTCTATATTTACGGAGGTTTCACTGGCAATTACATATGGAATGTCCATGGTTTGGGTGTTCGGAATATGCGAGGTGGCATAGATATATCCGGAAACGCCTTTGTATGTTTCTTCCAGCGCATTTGGCCAGTATTCCAGAATCTCTAAATCATTATCTTCCGTAAAACGATAACTCATAAAACGGTAGTACCGGTCGGAAGGTTCGAAACCAATCTCTCTGCAATATCGTTCCACAGGATTACTCAGATAAACCAAAGTATTTTCTTTTTTGGTAGAAAAATAGACCAGTGGCTTTGCATGGCTGGATGAAAGCGGAATCAGTGTTTTGATGTCGCCAATATTACTTGGGTGATAGAACATGGTAGAGGACTCCTTGCTTTATATTATTGTTGAGAAGGGGTAGGCGACATTTTGTTTTCTTGTGATAATTATAGAATTTGGTAACCGGTATTACAAGAATTGAATTTTGCTGTAAAAAGTGATATAATACTAGTAGAAAAACTGCTGTGGGTCAAAAACTACAGTGGTTTTTTCTTTACATTTAAAATGTTTTG
>JAZUBD010000501.1:0-3764 GCA_045638305.1 Lachnospiraceae bacterium | reverse complement strand
CATCGGAAAAAAGACGGCAGGACGTCTGGTGATTGAGCTGAAGGATAAGATTATGGCACTGAATGTTGCCTTTTCGGAGGAATTCGTAGCGAATACGGTATCCTCAAAGCAGTCCGAATCGGAGGATACAAAGAAGCTTCGGGAGAATGCCCTGCAGGTATTGGTAGCACTGGGATATGCAGAGAAGGAAGCAGCCCGCGCGGTAAAGGAAGTAGAGGTTACCGGTGGCATGACCGACGACGAGATGGTACGCTTGAGTTTGCGGCAGCTTGGCTAACGATTTGTTTGGCGGGACTGTGACGGTTGGAAGTTAGAAAGATTAGGTCGGAATTCGGAAGGTAGAGACTGATATGGCGAAACGATTGATTACAACGGAAGCGCTGGGAGACGAGAAAAAGAGCGAAGCGGGTCTTCGCCCGCAGTTGCTTCAGGATTATATCGGACAGGCAAAGGTCCGGGAGATGCTTAAAATCTATATCGAGGCGGCAAAGGAACGAGGAGAAACACTGGACCATGTGTTGTTTTTCGGACCGCCGGGCTTAGGAAAGACCACACTTGCCGGGATTATTGCCAACGAGATGGGGGTGAATATCCGTACCACAGCGGGACCGGCCATCGAAAAGCCGGGGGATATGGCCTCGATTTTGTATAAGTTAAACGAGGGGGATGTGCTCTTTATCGATGAGATTCACCGAATTCCTCGTCAGGTGGAGGAGTTTTTATATTCTGCCATGGAGGATTTTTCCATGGATGTCCTTATCGGCCAGGGAGCCAGTGCGGTGTCCAAGCATTTTTCCCTGCCGCATTTTACACTGGTGGGAGCAACCACCCGTGCAGGTATGTTAACCGCACCTCTTCGTGACCGTTTCGGCGTGGTAAGTCGTTTGGAGTTTTACACCGATGAGGAGCTGACTCGGATTGTGAAGCGTTCCGCAGGTGTATTACAGGTAGAGATAGAAGAGGACGGAGCATTAGAGATTGCGCGACGTTCCCGAGGAACGCCTCGTCTTGCCAATCGTTTCCTGAAGCGTGTCAGAGACTACGCTCAGGTAGTGGGAGACGGTGTAATTACAAAGGAACTGGCGGATAAGGCGTTGGATTTGTTAGAAGTGGACAAGGAAGGTCTGGACCACATTGACCGGAGAGTACTTACTGCTATGATTGAGAAGTTCCATGGCGGGCCGGTAGGCTTAGAGGCTGTGGCCGTCAGCATCGGAGAGGATGCGGGGACCATCGAAGAAGTATATGAGCCGTTTCTGGTACAGAACGGATTTGTGGCGCGGACACCGAGAGGTCGTGTGGTATTGCCGAAGGCATATCGTCATGTGGGGCTTCCGGAGCCGGATACGAAGGAGTAGTCAGGAGGGGACAAGATGAACAAGAAAAACGGAGTTGAAGTTATTATCAACGGCAAACGGGTAAACTTAAGCGGTTATGAAAGCGAAGAGTATTTGCAGCGTGTGGCAACGTACCTGAACGCAAAGTATAACGAACTCAAGCAGACGGATTCCTATCGTATGTTAGATATGGAAATGAAGAATATGGTGCTGCAGCTGAATCTGGCAGACGATTATTTCAAGTTAAAGAAGCAGATGGAGGAGACCAGCGGAGATTCCGTTGCCAAAAGCGGTGAGATTTTCGATTTAAAGCATGAGGTCATTACCGCCCAGACGAAGTTAGAGGCCGCACAAAGAGAAATCGAAGCCTTAAAGAAAGAGAATCTGGAAGCACAGAAACGAATTATACGGTTGGAAACCGAGTTAGAGGGATATCATGGAAAAGCCTGAAATTCTGGCTCCGGCAGGTAGTATGGAGGCCTTAAAGGCCGCGTTGTCCGCAGGAGCCGATGCAGTATACATGGGAGGGAGCAGTTTCGGTGCAAGAGCGTACGCAGATAATCCGGATACGGATGAGATGATTGAGGCCATCCGGTATGTTCATCTGCGGGGAAAGCACTTGTATCTTACGGTTAATACGCTTGTGAAGGAGCAGGAGTTCGGCGCATTGTACGAGTTTCTAGCTCCTTATTATTCCGCCGGTCTGGATGCGGCCATTGTACAGGACGTAGGTGTTATGCGCTTTTTGGCAAAGGAGTTTCCGGGCCTTTCTTTGCATGCCAGTACCCAGATGACACTGACGGCGGCAGAGGGGATTCGTTTGTTTGACAAGTATCCGGTGACACGACTGGTGCCGGCAAGAGAGCTGTCCCTGCCGGAGATTGCAGATATATGTAAGAAGAGCGGAAAAGAAGTGGAGATTTTTGTTCACGGAGCTCTTTGTTATTGTTATTCGGGACAGTGTCTCATGAGCAGTATGATTGGAGGACGTAGCGGAAACCGCGGGCGTTGTGCACAGCCTTGCCGGATGGAATATAACAGCGAGGAGAAAGGGAAAAAGTACTGGCTCAGTCCGAAGGATTTGTGCGGTCTGACGTTGCTTCCGGAACTGATTGACACCGGCGCGGCATCCTTTAAAATCGAGGGGAGAATGAAGCGTCCGGAGTATGCGGCGGCGGTAACGGCGGCGTACCGGAAGTTTACGGATTTATATGCTTCCCTCGGTGAAGAGGGCTACCGTGCCTATTTGCGGGAGCATCCGAACCTGCTTGCAGAAGAGATGGAGTGTTTGGCGGATGTTTACAACCGGGGGGGATTTACAAGTGGTTGTTTTACGGCCCATAACGGGAAGGGCTTGATGTCGGTGAATCGCCCGGGACATTTCGGTGTGCCGGTTGGCGAGGTGGTGTCCGGAGGTAAGGGCGAAGCTTTGATTCGGCTGACAAAGGATGTACAGGCGCAGGATGTGCTGGAGCTTCGAAGAGAAGAGGAGAAAGCGTCCGGAGAGCCGGGTTATTACGAATATACGTTGGGAACCGGTGCTATGGCCGGGGAAAAGATAAAGGCAAAACTGCTTCCGAAGCTTTCCGCAAAACCGGGGGATACGGTATACCGGATGCGGAACAGTGTACTGTTGGAACAGCTTTCGGATACTTATGTAAAGAAAGAATTAAAGGTGCCGGTAACGGGGACTTTTTATGCGAAGGCAGGCGAGGTGTGTACCTTAGAGGTGTCGGCTTACGGAGAGAGTTTGCTTGTTCCGGTGGCGTTCCCGGAACAAAAGAAAGAGCTTGTTTCCGTAGTCTGTGAAGGATTTGTATGCGAGAAAGCAGGAAAGCTTCCGGCTACGGAAGAAACGGTAAAGAAGCAGCTTTCAAAGACCGGGAATGAACCGTTTTATTTTGAAAAAATAAATGTTACGCTGGCGGATGATGTGTTTTTGCCAAACGGGTTGTTAAATGAACTGCGCAGAACTGCGCTGACCATGCTTTCCGAGGCGATGCAGAGCCGGTTTGAACGGAGAGAAGTACTCGAAAGTGTCGGCCGGGAAGAGGAACCGTGTCCGAAGCTTGCTGGGTCTGCAGAAACAGAGACAGAAAAAGAGACTGCATATAGAAATGATGATGACGGTCGTTGTCTGCCGTATCTGGATTGTATTGTCAGTACAAAGGCACAGGCAGAGACGGTGGCAAAGCACCCGCAGGTGCGCCGGATTTATGTGGATTTTACCGGTTATGGAGTGTCTGCGGCTTGTGAATATGCGATGGACCTGCGACAAAGCGGGAAGGAAGTATGGTATTGTTTTCCGCGGATTTGCCGAAAAGAAACGTTAGAGCGTTTTAAGGTATCATTGGAAGAACTGAAGCGATGTTTTGACGGCTACTTAATTCGGAACTATGAGACATTGTCTCTGGTAACGGAGACAGA
>JAZUBD010000500.1:0-2474 GCA_045638305.1 Lachnospiraceae bacterium | reverse complement strand
GGTAAAACGGAAGATGTTATCAATAAAGAGTAAGACGTCCTTTCCGGACTTATCACGGAAGTACTCTGCCATGGTAAGACCCGTCAGACCAACTCTCATTCTTGCTCCCGGCGGCTCGTTCATCTGTCCGAATACCATGGTGGTCTTCTCGATAACGCCGGACTCAATCATTTCGTAATAAAGGTCATTTCCTTCACGGGTTCGCTCGCCTACGCCGGTAAATACGGAATAGCCGCCGTGCTCCGTTGCAATGTTGGTAATCAGCTCCTGGATAAGAACCGTCTTACCTACACCCGCACCACCGAACAAACCGATCTTACCACCCTTCTGATACGGGCAGAGAAGGTCAACGACCTTAATACCGGTCTCCAACATTTCGGTCTGTGTGGACTGCTCCTCAAACTTCGGAGCAGGTCTGTGAATCGGATAATATTCCACTCCTTCCGGAGCATCCTTTTCATCAATCGGATTACCGAGTACGTTGAACATTCTTCCGAGGGTCTTCTCACCTACCGGAACCGAAATCGGAGCACCGGTTGCCAGTGCGTCCATACCGCGCACCAAACCGTCCGTCGGTCCCATGGCGATACAACGAACCGTATCGTCACCGAGATGCTGTGCAACCTCCACCACAAGAACGTCGCCGTCCTGCTTGGTTACCTTAATTGCCTCGTATATTTCCGGAAGATTGCCCTCCGTAAACTTAATATCCAAAACTGCACCGATAATCTGAGTGATTTTTCCAAGTTTATTTTCTGCCAACTTTTCTTTCACTCCTTTCTAACCTATTGCATTCGCGCCTGCGATAATTTCTGTTAATTCCTGCGTAATGGAGCTCTGACGGGCTCTGTTGTACTTGAGACCCAAATCAGCAATCATCTCATCCGCATTATTCGTCGCCGAATCCATTGCCTGCATTCTTGCACCGTTCTCACTGGCAAGTGCCTGCACCAGACCACCGTAAATCAGACTGTTGATGTACTTCGGAATAATGAGCTCCAAGGCCTCTTCCGCCTCCGGCTCATAATTCATCAGTGTAAGAGCATCCTCTACCTTCTCCTCTTTCTCATCGGTCTCCTCAAAGGCCACCGGAAGCAGGCGGATAAAGGTCGGAATGTGACTTACCGTATTCTTAAACACGGTATAGGCAAGATAAATCTCACTGATTTTTCCTTCCGCGAAATCGGACAGCACCTGCTTCCCGATTTCGGAAGCATCGGAGAACAGCGGCTCATTCATTGCTTCGGAATAGTCCTGTGCAATGGTATATCCCCGTCTTGCCAAACCGTCACGTCCCTTACGTCCTACGGCATAAATTACCACGTCATCCTTGCTCATTCCGCTCTCTGTTACCAGCTTCATGACATTGGAATTGTATCCGCCGGCAAGGCCTCGGTTGGAGGTAATCACGATGATACCCTTCTTGCCTTCGCCTGCGCCGTTCAGATACGGATGGTCAATGTTACCGGACTTTTTCAACATGGATTTTACGGTAGCGTACATCGCATTGAAGTACGGCTGCGACTCTTCCGCACGCGCTTTTGCTTTTTGCAGCTTTACGGTAGCAACCAGCTTCATTGCCTTCGTAATCTGCCCTGTGCTTTGAATACTTTCCTTGCGTCTTTTTATGTCACGCATGGATGCCATAACGTATCACCTACACTTTCTTTGCGCCAGCGTTTATTTAAACTCTTTCTTAAACTCTTCGATTACCTTTACAAGCAACTTCTCGATATCCTCGGTGAGCTGCTTTTCGGTACGGATACCTTCCGGAAGTTCCGGATACTTGGTATCGATAAACTCAAAGAGTTCTTTTTCAAATCTCATAATATCGTCTACTGCAACGTCCAGTAAGTACTTCTTGGTTGCTGCGTAGATGATGATAACCTGATACTCAACCGGCATCGGCTTGTACTGCGGCTGCTTTAAGATTTCACGGATACGCTCACCCTGTGCTAACTTCTCCTTGGTGTCGGCATCCAAGTCGGAACCGAACTGTGCAAAGGATGCAAGCTCACGGTACTGGGCAAGGTCGATACGAATCGGACCCGCAATCTTCTTCATTGCCTTAATCTGCGCGGAACCGCCTACACGGGATACGGAAAGTCCCGGGTTAACCGCCGGACGGAAACCGGAGTTAAACATCTCGGTCTCCAGGTAAATCTGACCGTCCGTAATGGAAATTACGTTGGTCGGAATGTAAGCGGAAACGTCGCCTGCCTGGGTCTCGATAATCGGAAGTGCCGTTAAGGACCCGCCGCCAAGCTTATCGGAAAGTCTCGCCGCACGCTCAAGTAAACGGGAATGTAAGTAGAATACATCACCCGGATATGCCTCACGTCCCGGCGGACGCTTAAGAAGCAGGGACAGGGTACGGTATGCGGTTGCATGCTTACTCAAATCGTCGTAAACGATAAGCACGTCCTCACCGTTTTCCATCCACTCTTCTCCGTTAGCACAGCTCGAATACGGAG
>JAZUBD010000499.1:0-7174 GCA_045638305.1 Lachnospiraceae bacterium | reverse complement strand
CTCATCACCCATAACGAACATACCGTCCATGTAGTGATCCCAGTGACCGGAAATCTTGTACAAATCACTCTTTGCCATCAGCGGAGTCTTGGTACGGATGTAGCCCCACTCGTTATCCTCCAAATCCTCAATCCAGCGCTGTAATCTCTGAATCATCTTTGCACCCTTCGGCATGAGAAGCGGTAAGCCCTGACCGATTACATCAACAGTGGTGAAAAGCTCCATTTCACGCCCCAGCTTGTTGTGATCACGCTTCTTAATATCCTCTAAATGAGCCAGATACTCATCCAAATCAGCATTCTTTGTAAATGCGGTACCGTAAATACGGGTCAGCATCTTATTCTTCTCACTGCCTCTCCAGTATGCACCGGAGGAAGAAATAAGCTTAATTGCCTTGATACCCTTGGTGCTCATTAAGTGCGGTCCTGCACAAAGGTCTACAAATTCACCCTGGGAATAGAAAGAAATCTCCGCATCCTCCGGCAAATCCTGAATGAGCTCTACCTTGTACGGCTCACCCTTCGCTTCCATAAACTTAATTGCTTCCGCACGCGGTAAGGTATAACGGGTCAGCTCCGCACCTTCCTTAATAATCTTCTTCATCTCTGCCTCTAATGCATCCAAAGCCTCACGATCAAACGGCGGGCAATCAAAGTCATAATAAAAACCGGTATCAATGGACGGTCCGATGGCACACTTCGCATCCGGATACAATCTCTTAACCGCCTCCGCAAGCACATGAGACGCGGTATGACGATACGCTGCCTTACCCGCATCATCATTAAAGGTCAAAATACTTAACTCGGAATCCTCCTCCACAACGGTACGAAGGTCCACAACCTTCCCGTTTAACTCAGCAGCACAAGCCATTCTGGCAAGACCTTCGCTGATATCCTTGGCAATGTCGATAATAGACATTGCAGATGCATACTCCTTCACGGAGCCGTCTTTCAGTGTAATTTTCATGTCTAAAAACTCCTTTCAACTATTCTAATCCTCTCTCAGAGGGACTTTCTCTTCCCTTTTCTTCTGCACCAGGCGAGGCGCAAGAAAATCATTAAGAGAACCATAAAGAAACGTCGGCACTTAGCGAGGTTCTTTCGAGCTTAGTGTCCGCTACGTTTCTGCATGAGCGAGAGCGCGTTCTCGTATGAATTTCTTGCGCCTCGCCGATAAGAAAAAATAAAAGTCCCTCTGCTACCAACGGTAACAAAGGGACGATGTCTCGCGGTTCCACCCTTCTTGAAAAGGAATCTCCTTTTCCGGCTTCATTTCAGATGATAACGGAATCACCGTGGCGTATTAGGCCCGCTCCGAGGTGGTCTTCCTTTGCTTCCTGTCAGGCTGCTCTCAGCAAACGCAACCCTCTCTGTGACATTTCACAACGTACTGTCCTCATCAACGCTTTCACATGTGATTTATTATATCACTTTCAAAGAAAAAGTCAAGCGATTTTCCGGCTACTTTACCCTCGTTTTATTAACTTCCGCAATGATGGCATCCCACTCTTCCGAGATTTCTTTTATCTGTGCTTCGGGAGTTGTTTCTTTAAACGGATACATCCACAAAAAATCCGGTCCGATTACTTCATCAAACTTATCTATCAGTAATTGATTCATGGAAATCACACTTTCCCCATCCTGAAAATACGCCAATGACTCGTTTACCGCTCTTTCATCACAATAGGAGTCAAACTCCCATTTCCATCTTTCCGGATCGTCATATTCCTTCATCGGTGTTGTATACAGATTATAGGCATAGGCAATATTTCCTGCCGTTTCCTCGTCGTAGCAAGACGGTATCACCGCGACATTAAAATACGCATAGCTGTGGTAGTCATCCACACCATCCGGCTTCGGTGGCATCACAAATCCCACTTCATCCTTCATGTTGTCTCCGTAATAATAGGAATGCCCACAGGTCCATACATCGTAAAATTGCATCGCAGCCTTCCCCTTTTGAAAGGCCTCTACAAAATAATCCCACGGGGTATCCTCCGGCTGTGGCATCTCGTATCCCTTTTGATACAGCCCTACCGCATAGTTCACGGCATCCGTTACATTCTTTGAAGAACTGTTATTATAAAAAGTCCCGTTTTCATCCTTCCCCACAAAATCCGAGTCGGTAGACGCTACCAAGGCCTGCAATGTCACAGCCCCATGACTGACCGTGGCATACACATCCGTCTGTCCGTCTCCGTCCGTATCTCTGGTAAGAATCCCGCAAAGCTCCTCAAACTTTGACCAAGTCCATTCTCCCGCTGCTTGTAAATCGTACGGCAAATCCGGGGAAAGTCCTGCCTCTTCAAATAATCGCTTATTAAAAATCACACCTACACAATCTGTCGTCGGCTCCGGCTGCATTCCGTAAACGCTGTTTCCTACGGTCATAAGCTTACATACATTGGCGTTCCACTTTCTTTCGGAAAAATCCAACTCATCCAATGTCGCCAAATCGTAAAAGAGCCCCATTTCAAAAGGCCGGGCAATAAACCGGTAATCCAGTTCCACCACCTGTGCAATCGGTTCCCCTTTCTGTACCGAGGTCACATAATCCTCTTCTATTTCTCCCCAACCGGCTACTGTTTTTCTTTTCAAACAAAAATTGTACTTTTCCATCATCTCATCCCGGTATACGTCAATCGGGTCTCTCATCCCGACCGATGCCGGTTCCTCCGGTGTAAAGAAGTCCCCGATGATAATCTCCATTCCTCCCAAATCCCGATACGGAATCTCCGTCGGGCCCGGAACCGCCGTCGGGGCCGGCGTGGCAGTTGCACATTGAGTCTCTTGTACCGTTACCGGTGTAGGCGTCGTCTCCGGCTCCGGATTTTTTTCCGTACATCCGGCAAGGGCTACACACAGTGCTGTTGCCAAAGACAAGCTTCCGAATCTTTTTCTTTTCTGCATTTCATGACCTCCCTTCGAACAAAGTCTCATATACCCTCCAAATTACAGAAGAGGCACCTTCTATGCCTCTTCGTGTTGTCTTTCATTCAATTTAGTACTCATATGCCGGATAGAAGGCAACGGAATAGTAGCCCTCATTTACTTGCGCATCAATCTGTAACTTGTCGGAGGCATAAAACGTAATCGTTTCATCCGGTTCTCCGTTCAATGCATCCTTCATATTGCGCTTAAAAAAGCTCTGGGTCCAGTCCGTCTCCGGGTCAAACTCCTTCAGCGCCTCATAACAAAGCGGTATAATATCCTCCTTGTCCAAGGCCGCAAAACCGAACCTGTGAAGCTCCTGGGTAGCGGTATCGTAGTCAACCCTTACGGAAACCTCTCCATTGACATAGTAGTCGCGAAACAATCCAAAATACAACCAGGTACCTGTCTCATCCTCGTAATAAAAATTCGAATACTCGGAAATCCCCTCTTCCAACTCATATTCATCCGTCCAGTTTTTCTCAAGCCACTCATCAAACTCCGGCACCGTCATGTCAAAGTGGGCATCGTCGCAGGCAAAGCCTAAGGTAACAATATCCCTAGGATCATAATACCGGTATTCATACTCCGCTTCTTTCATTGTCTCCACCGGCACCAACTTTTCCATCGCCGCCAGCTTCTCCCCGTAATCTAAGTCCTTCTGCGACGGTGTCTCCGCAAACGGATTATCTGCCTCTTCTTCCTCACGGAAGCCTTCCTTTAACTCATCCGACAACGCTCCGACACAATTGGAAATCGTAGGAATCAAAGCTCCGATCAGATTGAAAATAACATACAAAATAATCAATACTACCGCAAGCTTGCCTTTTCCCTTTTTCTTCCCTGCGGAAGGGCTTGCAGTCCCCGAGGCACCTCCCGTACTCGTTACGGTCCGGGTATAGGTCTGTTGCGTCCGGGTCGCGCCCGTATCACGGGCAACCGTCGTATTTGTCGTAGTACCGCTCTTTCTTACGTCCGCATGATAGGTACAGTTTGCATCATTTCCCGGATCATGGGATGCATTAAAATGAATATCATCGGACAAATGATAAACCTTTACAAAACGATGGCAGTTTTTACACCAGGTACCCTCTATTTTTTTATCACAAATCGTACAAAGTTTCATCACGTTCCCCCGTTTCCGGTACACTGCGTACACAGCATTACCACCCGTATTGTACCATACTCCGCATATCCTGTCTACATCAACATGCTCAATCGTTCCTCAAACTCCTCCACCGGAAGCGGTTTGTCAAACAAGTATCCTTGTGCATGATAACAATTGTTCTCCTTTAAAATCGTTACCTGCTCCGTCGTCTCCACGCCCTCTGCAATACACTCAAGTCCCAGATTCTGTGCCATGCCGATGATATGTTTCAGCATAACCTTTTTCTGGGTATCCTCGTCCGCCTCTTCACTTCCGTCCGGCAGGAAACTCTTATCGATTTTCAACACCTTCCACGGCATCTCACGAATCAGATTTAAGGAGGAATATCCCACACCGAAATCATCCACCGCAACACTGAAGCCCAGTGTGCGGAATGCAATAACAATTTGCTTCAATTCTCGGAAATCCACATCGGTGGTGGTCTCTGTCAGCTCCAGCTCGATATACTCATGAGGCACATGATACTTATCTACAATCTCTACCACATGTTCCACCAAATCCATATCTCCCAGATGTACACGGGAAAGATTGACGGAAACCTTAACCAGTGACCTTCCCTCTGCCTGCCACCGGGCCAAATCACGGCATACACGCTCCAGCACATAAAAGTCCAAATCACAAATCAGATGGCTCTGCTCCAGTACCGGAATAAAACGATACGGTAAAATCATCTGTCCGTCATGCTTCCAACGGCAAAGTGCCTCTGCACCGTTTAACTTATAGTTCTTTAACATTACTTTCGGCTGATAATACACCAGAAACTCTTCGTTTTTCAGCGATTCTTCAAAGACACTCTCTACCCACTTTTCGTTCTCTACCGACTGCATCAGTTGTTCGTCAAAAATCACATACGGAACCCTCTGTATATGCTTCGCCATATTCCAGGCCATACCGATACAGTCCATAATCTCTTCCGCAGACTTCGGTTTCGTAATCTCGTAATAGCCGGCGTACGCACTGAGCATCGCTTTCTTTTTGTCCTTCAGGCCCATTTCAATCTGGGTTCCGGAAAGATACTTCGTTACATAAGACAATCGTTCCTTTCGAAAGATCATCGTAAACGTGTCGCCCTGGACACGACATACACATCCGTCTTCTCCTAGGTCCTTTTGAAGCTTCACGATAAATTTATTTAAAATCTTTGTTCCTGTCTCTCTGCCGAACTGGTGATTTACCACGGAAAAACGCTTCATGTCGAACCGGCAAGCGGCATACTTCTCCAAGGTTCCGTCCGCAAGCCTGTCGTCAATGAACTTAAAAAAGTAATTGAGACTGAACACGTCAACGGAATCCGCGCGAAAGCTCAGTTTATCCGCCATATTCCGCAGTTCAAGCAAATTATTCAGTACATCCGTATGTTCCGGCGAAACAAGCGTTTTCGTTTCATCCAGCTTGGCCAGAAATTCATTCACCAGTTTTGCATAAGAATCATTGTGTTTCATACTGTCGTTCTCCTTAACCTTCCGTTACCTCCAACTGCGGCAACTCGATGAAAAATACGGTTCCTTCCGTCTCGTCACTGGTAACCGATACCTTCCCCTGCATCTGTCGTACAAATAAATCCACAATAGACAGTGAAAACTCCCGGTTATCCTCCCGTTCGCTCAATTGCAGGATTCCTCTGGAAAAATAATCACGGAACAACTTTAACGCAAAATCCGGCATTACCTTTCCCCGGTCACACATCCGCAGCTCCAGGATATGCGCATAGGAATCTTTTCTGACATCCACCAAAATCTCAAGTTTTGTATCTTTCGTACTGTCCTTCTTAAACGTGATGGCATTGGACACCAGCTTTGCTAACACCTGTCCGATACGACCGCCGTCTCCCAGCAATTGCTCCGGAACATTCTCCGCCACACGGTAAGAAAGTGTCATATTCTTTGCTGTCGCATCATCACGTTCCAGTTCTATTACTGCCTGCACCACATCGGAAATCGAATACGCAGTCTCATACAAAGCTACATTTCCGTCGGAAAACTTCATGTAATCCACAATATCTCCGATAATGGAATAGGTGGTAGTGCCTTTGGTCAACATCGTATCCACTACGTCCATCACTTTCTCTACATTACCGCTATTTGCGCCTTCCTGCAACGCAGCAATCCATTCACTCATATTCCCTTGCAAATCGGAACTTAAATCCATCAGGAAATGGGACTGGGAACGTGCCGCCCGCTCCAAATTCCGGTACTTGTCAATGGCCATATAATTTTGATATGCCATCTCCGACAATACACTTGCAACAACCCCTAAAAACTTCGCAGACTTTATCAGTTCCTCCTCATCGACAACACTGATTTCCGATAGCGCTTTATGATAGCATTCGTATGTAATCCCCAGCTCTGCCGCTGTCTTTTTCAGCGCCTCTTCATCGATTTCCGGGGACATCCGGACCTGTCCGCCCAAAAAGCACCCCAACAACTTATCTCCAAGCATAATCGGTGATGCAAAATCCGCCAACCCGGCATGACACTCGTATACTACCGGTTCTCCCTTCTCCAGTGCCATCACCGCTGCATTTCGATCACATTCCATACAACGCTGAAACCCCAATTCCGAGCCTCGTGTATACTTCATACAAAAGTCCGTAGACGCACTCCCCTTCGTAAGCGGGTTACCGTCCGCATCCGTTGTTAACGCTGCTCTTCCTGTATATTTTGAAAACTCATCCTGAATTTTCTGCAGTAATTCCACATCTATTAAATCTGTAAGTAATAATTCTGCCATACCTGTCCCCTCCGGTGAGCACAATTTCCTTTATACTATCTTATATCATAACATAATTCCGCTGATTTGTCCACATTTTTGGCAGATTTCTTCTTTTTTCTTCCCAACGACTTCATTTTTATATAATTTGCAGATATTTGCACCCACTTCGAACAAAAAAACACACGGTTGCAAGCACTTACATTGTAACCGCGTGTTACTACACCTTCTTCTTCTACACTTCCATCACTTTTCCATTCAGTTCCGCCTGCATCAGTCTATCTCCGTGATAACAAAGCTTCAGTGAAAAGAACGGCTCTCCTTCCGCCAGTAACCGAAAGAACACCTTATCCCCTTCCCAAAGATT
>JAZUBD010000498.1:0-6227 GCA_045638305.1 Lachnospiraceae bacterium | reverse complement strand
GTGGATAATTTTAAATACGTCAACGAAATGTTCGGATATGAGTACGGAAATAAGGTGCTGAATCATATTGCAAAGAATATAAGGGAGTTTGTAAAAAACGGTGAGCTTTGTGCCCGGATTGCATCGGACAATTTTGCGATGCTTTTGATTGATGAAGGAACGCAAAAGGAGTTGGAAACCCGTATTTACGATTTGTTTAAAAAGATTACGGAGCCTGGAAAGCCGGGAGAGGTGTTAAATATCTGCTCTCTGAATTTTTCCTGTGGTGTATATCGGATTGACGGAAAACAGGATATTAATGTGGTACGTGCAAATGCCAATCTGGCCCGTACCGAGAACAAGAAGAGTGTGATAGATGAGATTATCTTCTATGATGAGAAGCTGAAAGCCCGCAGAGTAGAGGAAAAGGAATTGGAGTATGAAGCGGAAGGGGCTTTGATAAACGGCGATTTTCTGGTATATTTCCAACCGAAGTACGATGTAGAGACAGAGAAAATTATCGGAGCGGAGGCTTTGGTGCGGTGGCTTCATCCGGTCAAGGGAATGCTGTCCCCGGCCTTGTTTGTTCCGTTGTTTGAAGGAAACGGTTTTATAACCGAGATTGACTTGTATGTATTGGACAGAGTGTGTGAGTTGATTGAAAGTTGGATAAAGAACGGAGTACCTCCGATTTGTATTTCGGTGAACTTATCCAGAATTCATTTGTATGAACGGGATTTGGTAAAGCGTTTGTCCGAAGTGGTAAGCAGGCACAACGTTCCGCCGGAGTATATCGAGTTTGAATTGACCGAATCGGCGTTTTACGAGGAGACGGAGAATTTGTTACGGATTATGGCGGAGATTAAGGCATCCGGCTTCCGGTTGTCCATGGATGACTTTGGTTCCGGCTATTCTTCTTTGAATCTTTTGCGAAGACTTCCGGTAGATGTATTAAAGCTGGACAAGGTATTTTTGGAGGATTGTGAAGAAGATGACGAAACCCGCGGTAAGAGAATCGTTACACATGTTATTTCCATGGCAAAGGATTTGAAGATGGAAGTATTGGCAGAAGGCGTAGAAACGTCCAATCAGAAGGAGTTTTTACAGAACGCAAAATGTGATATGATTCAAGGGTATTATTATGCACGTCCGATGCCGATAAATGAGTTCGAGCTTTTATACAAGAGCGATAAGAGCTTATAGAATGCCGTTCATCAGTCTGCGATGGAACAGGAAAAACAGCACACGGCCGAGAACGACGGAAAGTGCCAGCCCCAAAGCCAAGTAAAGGAGCGGAACGGATACGCCGAACAGTGTAAGCGGTGTCGCTTGTGTCAGATGCCAGATAAGGACCAGAAGCATACAGAGAATATAGGTGATACGATAAGAAACATACATAACGGGAGAATAGTGGTAGCGCTTGTATAATGCAGACAGCGCAAGGTCACTGTTCTCCTTTTCTTTCGGCTCTTTTTCGGCGCCGCTTAAAAAGAACGGAAGTAAAAGGCAAATCAGTGCGATGCCGTATGGGGCAAATTGAGATTTCCCGAGTACGGTAAGAAGCAGACCTGTGCCGGTCAAAAGTAGGAGCATGATACGGTAGGAAAGACGTACGCCGAGAAACCGGCAAAGCGTAAAAAGCCGGTCGCGCTGTGTGGATGCGGTATCGTTTTGTTCGGAATGTGTCATGATGGTACCTCCTTTTCCATATCAGTGTAACATAGACCGTAAGGCTTGTCAAAACGATAGGAAAAAAACGGCAACGCATGTAAAAAATAGTCGAAGAAACAGTGTAGAAACGAGGATTTTAGGCCGATATAATAAATAACGTAAAAAAATATCATATTCTTTAAAAAAGGCTTTGAAAAATCTCCCAAATATGTATATAATAGATACGGAGGCTGTAACAGCACTCACATATGAAAGGAGAATGGGAAAATGTTAGGCAGTGATATCGGAATTGATCTCGGAACCGCAAGTGTTCTTGTATATATAAAAGGCAAGGGTGTGGTATTAAAGGAGCCGTCCGTAGTGGCGTTCGACCGTGATTTAAACAAGATTAAAGCAATCGGTGAAGAAGCGAGATTGATGCTTGGCCGTACACCGGGTAATATTGTTGCGGTGCGTCCGCTTCGTGCCGGTGTTATTTCCGACTATACCGTTACGGAGAAGATGTTAAAGTACTTCTTACAGAAGGCGGTAGGTAAGCGCCGTTTCCGCGGCAGACGTGTCAGCGTATGTGTACCGAGCGGTGTTACCGAGGTAGAGAAGAAGGCAGTAGAGGATGCTACCTTACAGGCAGGTGCAAAGGAAGTAGCGATTATCGAGGAGCCGATTGCGGCAGCTATCGGTGCAGGTATCGACATTTCCAGACCGTGCGGTAACATGGTAGTGGATATCGGTGGCGGCACCACGGATATTGCGGTTATTTCCTTGGGCGGTACGGTAGTTAGTACCTCCATTAAGATTGCGGGCGATGACTTCGATGAAGCAATCGTTCGTTATATGAAGAAAAAGAACAGTCTTTTGATCGGTGAAAGAACCGCAGAGGATATTAAGATTCGTATCGGTTCCGCATATCGTCGTCCGGAGTCCATTTCGATCGACGTAAAGGGACGTAACTTGGTTTCCGGCCTTCCGAAGACCATTTCCGTAACCTCTGAGGAGACGGAGGAAGCTCTTCGCGAGACCACATCCCAGATCGTAGAGGCGGTACATTCCGTACTGGAGAAGACTCCGCCGGAGCTGGCTGCGGATATCGCAGAGCGCGGTATTGTGTTAACCGGCGGTGGCAGTTTGTTGTATGGTTTGGAGGAGCTTATTGAGGAGAAGACCGGTATTCCGACCATGACGGCGGAAGACCCGATGACCGCAGTTGCCATCGGTACCGGAAGATATGTGGAATTGTTAAGCGGCAAGCGTGACTAAGACAGCAATGATGCTGTCCGTAACCTGCATGGAGGCGAGATACAGCTTTTTACAGAAAGGAGAAAAAAGTGGTTCGAGGATTATATACAGCATGGACAGGTATGGCAAACGAACAGAAGCGTCTGGATGTTATCTCGAATAACTTGGCAAACTCGGCAACAGTAGGCTACAAAAAGGAAGGTGTAACCTCTCAGTCTTTTGACGAGCAGTTGTCCATTAAGATTAAGGACCGGTCCGAGCCGATTACGGGTGACCGTATTATCGGTAGTATGAGCCTCGGTGTGAAAATCGGCGAGGTGTATACGGATTACTCCGGCGGTTCTTTACGAGAGACCGGTAATACATTTGATCTGGCACTTGACGGAGAAGGATTCTTCCAAGTGGCGGTGACGGACCGGAACGGCGAAACCCATATGCGGTATACCCGTGCGGGCGGATTCCATATGACCAGTGACGGGTATGTGGTAAATTCCGAGGGGAATCACCTGCAGGGGGAGTCCGGAGATGTGTTGGTGCCGACAGACGCGGGAGAGATTTTAGTGGATATCGACGGCAGTATTTATGCCGACGGTGAGTATGTAGACAAGATTAACTTGTTCGACTTCGAAGATTATAATTATCTGAAGAAGTACGGCGATGTGATGTATCAGCCGGTAGACGGCGCTGTGGAAAAGGATGCCACGGGCTTGATTCGTCAGGGCTATACCGAGCAGTCCAATGTAAATGTAGTGAGCGAGATGGTGAATATGATTGCCATTACCAGAGCCTATGAGGCAAACCAGAAGGTAATCCAGTCCGTAGACCAGACGTTGGAGAATTCCGCAAACTCCATTGGACGTGTATAGTGTAAGAAAGAGGTGACGTTATGTTAAGATCTTTGTGGACCGGTGCATCGGGAATGATTGCACAGCAGACCAATGTAGATACGATTTCAAATAACCTTGCCAATGTGAATACCGTTGGCTATAAGAAGGAGACCGTGGAGTTCCGTTCGCTTTTATACCAGAAGCTTCAGACGGAGACCACGGACCATAACGGAGACCCGAAGCCGGTCATCGGCCAAGTAGGTTCCGGTGTACGTACCGGTGCCATTACTTCCCGTTTTACCCAGGGCAATCTGACCGCTACGGAGAATCCGACGGATTTGGCGATTGAGGGTGAGGGATTCTTCTCCGTACAGACGCCGAATGGTGAGACGGCGTACACCCGTAACGGTTCTCTGGTGTTTGCTATTGCTACCGACGGGTTGGCGTTGACGAATTCCGAGGGCTATCCGCTTTTGGATACCACGGGAACCCCGATTGTTCTTCCGGCCACTACGGATGCTTCCAAGCTTTCTGTTGATGTGGACGGTAAGTTAATCGAAGCAGTTGATGTACCGTATACGGCAGCAGACGGTTCCACCAAGTATAATACGGAGCATGTGGAACGTGCCCAGTTGGCAATTGTACAATTTAACAATCCGTCCGGCTTACTTAAGGTGTCCGGCAGTATGTATCAGCAGTCCATGGCTTCCGGCGAACCGCGTATGGAGGTGGAGGATGAGGCGTTAAAGCGCAGCACCATTCGCTCCGGTTATTTGGAGGCTTCCAATGTGCAGACGGTAGACGAGATAGTAAATTTGATTGTGGCACAGCGTGCCTACGAAATGAATTCTAAGGTGATTACCGCTTCCGATCAGATGTTACAGCAGGCAAATAACCTGAGAGGCTAGCAGACAAAGTGATTATGTAGGTGTTACATAGTCTTACGATAGGAGGAAGCATGAGTATCGGATTAAGCAGTGAGCTTCTTTTTACACAAATGCAAAACAGCAAGAACGACACAAAGGCGGTTGGTCTTCAGAATAAGCTTTCCGGCATCAACAAGGAGTCTGCAACGGATGAGGAGTTGATGGAGGTATGCAAGGAGTTCGAGGCCTATCTGGTGGAGCAGGTGTTTGACCGGATGAAGGATGCTATGACGGACAGCGAAGAAGAGGAAAGCGATTACTTAAACTATTTCGGTGATATGATGTATCAGGAGTATGCAAATACGATTGCACAAAACGGTGAACTGGGCCTGGCGCAGCAGTTGTACGAGTCCATGAAGCGCAATACCGTATCTCCGGTACAGGCCGGTCTGCAGGCGACAAGTGAAGCAGCCGGTGCGGCAGCGGCACTTGCTTCCGAAAAGAAGGAAGAGGCAGAGTAGAATATAATACGTAAGCAGGCAGTACGGGCGTTACGGGCAGAAGCTCGTAGCGCCTTTTTTCAGAAAATCATAGAATCTTCCGAAACGGAGATTATTGTTATTTCAGCAAGCGGTGTTTGGTATAAGGAGCAACTATGGAAAAGTAAAGCATCAAAAGGTATGTGACTCACATAAAGTATCGCAACGAGAAAAACGGATATACCATATTGACATTGGAGACCGACGAGGATGATGTAGTGTGCGTCGGCTGTTTTTCTGCGGTCAGTGAGGGGGATTTGCTTTCCGTGACCGGAACTTATACGGTACATAACGTGTATGGGGAACAGTTCCTGATGGAGCAGTATGAGGTACAGGAGCCGGAAAATGCGGTGGCTATGGAGCGATATCTGGCCTCGGGTGCTATTAAGGGTGTAGGAGCGAAGCTGGCGGCGCGTATTGTTCGCCGATTTAAAGAAGATACCTTCCGGATAATGGAGGAGGAACCGGAGCGTCTTGCGGAGGTGTCGGGCATCAGCGAAAAGTCGGCCCATGCTATTTACGAGCAGTTTGTGGAAAAAAGAGAACTGCGTCATGCTATGTTGTTTTTACAGCAGTACGGCATTTCCAATACTTTGGCGGTAAAGATATACGAGCGTTACAAAAGTCAGATGGAAGTGGTGTTGACGGAGAACCCTTACCGCCTGGCAGAGGATATCGACGGTATCGGCTTCCGGATTGCGGACGAGATTGCCACGAAAGTGGGACTCCGCAGTGATTCGGAATACCGGGTACGGGCGGCGGTTTTTTATGTATTGACCCAGGCGGGGAGCAACGGTCATGTTTATTTGCCGGAGGAAGAAGTGCTGGTACAGACCTGTGAATTGTTGGAACTGGGCCGGGAAACGGTAAAACGTCAGATTGATATGTTACAACTGGAAAAAAAGCTGATTGTAAAGGATGTGGACGGCGACCGTCTGTTGTACGGTTCCACCGCCTATTATACGGAGCTAAATACAGCCCGGATGCTGTTGGATTTAAATGTTTCTTATGAGTTGCCGGATTCCGTTCTGGAAACCAGACTGGTTGCATTGGAGCGGCGTGAGGAAATTGAACTGGACGAATTACAGCAAAAGGCAGTATTTGAAACG
>JAZUBD010000497.1:0-12142 GCA_045638305.1 Lachnospiraceae bacterium | reverse complement strand
GCATTTTTAATTATGTTGTTATCGGTGACGTCCTGTGTGCTGACGGAGCATGTGTGCAAGAGGTTGCGCAAGGTACAGGGCAGACCATATGAATGCAGTGCGGTAGTGACCGGTTTGCTTATGGGAATGATGCTTCCGCTTAATGTGCCGTATTGGTTCCCGATTGCGGGCGGCGTGTTTGCCATCGGTATCATTAAGCAGTTGTTCGGTGGTTTGGGACGAAATCGTTTGAATCCGGCGGCATCGGCAAAATGTTTGTTTTTGGTTTTGGTTGCACCGCTTATGGGGATTTCCATGGAGGGCTACCCGGTTACCTGGAGTGAGAGTACGCTTTCGAATTTGGTTTTCGGATTTTCTGTGGGCATGGCCGGAGAGGTTAGTACATTCCTGCTGCTACTGGGAGGCTTGTATCTGGCATTCGGTAAGGTGATTTCCTTACATACTCCGGTGGCGTACCTGGTATCTTTTGCAGCTGTGATGGCGGTATTTGGCGGCTATGGAACGGATTTTAACGGTTTGGCCATGCAGCTGTGTATCGGCGGCGTAGTGCTGGGCGCATTTTTCCTGGCGACAGACTACACGACCTCCCCTTTGACTGCTTGGGGAAAGGTAATTTTCGGTGTGATTGTGGGTGTCTTGACTGCCGCATTACGTATATGGGGATTTACGGTCGAGGCTGTGGTGTATGCCGTAGTGCTCGGCAATGTACTGGTACCGGTAATTGATATAATTACGTTAATACAAACTAAAAAGAAAGATAAGAGGGCAAAATGATGCAGTGTTCAATGTGTGGAAGAGAAATTACAAATCCGAATGCAAATTATTGTGATTATTGCGGAACGGCAGTGGGAGCGGCAGCATATCGCGAGGTACAGCCGCAACAGCAGGTGACAAATACCGGTGCACCGAAGCAGGACAGGGTATCTACCTGGCTGTTTTTAGGAATTATGTGTTTACCGTTTGTGCCGTTTGTAGGCTCCATTGCGTACCTGGTATTCCTGTTTTACTGGGCCTTTGCGCCGAGCATCGAGGATTCCAGAAAGAGCTTTGCGAGAGCAACCTTGATTTATACCGGAATTACTTTGGTATTGTCGATTATTTTTATCGGCTTCCTTTTTGCCGGAATAATGAACGGTTTGGGTGATATGCTGTAGAAGGCCGATTGTGTGGAATGTAGTAGGTGGGGATTGACGAACGGGAAAGAAAACGGGGGATTCTATGAAATTACTTCATTGTGGTGATTTGCATCTGGATTCGGCACTGAGTGCGAATCTGGACAGTGAGAAAAAGAAACAGAGGAAAAGCGAGCTTTTGTCTACCTTTGTGCGGATGGCGGAGTATGCGGCGGCGCACGGAGCCCGGGCAGTCCTGATTGCAGGGGATTTGTTTGACGGAAGCTACGTAACAAAGCGTACGCAGAATATGGTGAAGGATACCGTTCTGCGCTTTTCTGCTGTAGATTTTTTGTATTTGAAGGGAAATCATGATACGGAGAATTTCTTGGAAGACTGGGAGGAACGGCCGGAGAATGTAAAATTGTTTTCCGACGAGTGGACCTACTACCGGTATGACAATGTGGTCATTGCGGGAGCGGAGTTTGACGGAGCCAATGGGGCTGCGCTGTATGATTCCCTGTTGTTAAATCGAACCGATTGCAATATTGTGCTGTTACACGGACAGACGGAGAAATACCGTTCTGCGGAAAAGGCGGAGACGGTAGCATTGTCTTTACTTAAAAATAAAAATATCGATTATCTGGCGTTGGGACATATCCATTCCTACCGCTATGAACCGTTGGATGGCAGAGGTGCCTATTGTTATCCGGGATGTCCGGAGGGCAGGGGCTTTGATGAGTGCGGAGAAAAGGGCTTTGTATGGTTGGAAATCGACGAGACTACCGTAATACATACCTTTGTTCCGTTTGCGTCCCGTACCGTGCATGAGATCCATGTAGATATTTCCGAGGCGGAGACGACCCTTGCGGTAGAACAAAAGGTACGGGAGGCGTTGGCGCCGTTGCCGGAAAAAGACTTGGTGAAGGTGTCTTTGACCGGCAAGGTGAGCTTGTCCGCAGAACGGGATTTGCAGTACTTGACGGGGCGGTTTGAGGAGCGTTTCTTTGCCTTTAAGCTAAACGACCGGGAGGTGGGAATTGCCATCCGGCCGGAGGAATATGAAAACGATATTTCCCTGCGGGGTGAGTTTATTCGCACGGTAATGCAGGGGGATTACACGGAAGAAGAAAAGAGAATGTTGTTGGAGCTGGGCATCCGTGCTCTTTCGGGAGAGGAGGCGGAAGCATGCTTTTAATACGTTGCTATGTACAGGGCTTCGGGAAACTTCGGGAGTTTTCCTATGAGTTTACGAAGGGACTTAATGTGATTTGTACGGAAAACGGTTGGGGAAAGAGTACCTTTGCCGCTTTTTTACGTGCCATGTTTTACGGACTTCCTGCGGCAAGCGCCCGCATGAGGCTGGAAGAGGCGGAGCGCCGGAAGTACCGTCCGTGGGACGGTGGTGTGATGGGCGGTTATCTGGAATTTGAAGTAAACGGAAAAAAATACCGGGCAGAGCGTACCTTTGGGAAAAAGGAAGCGGAGGATACCTTCCGTTTGATTGATTTGGCCACCAATCTGGAGTCGGCAGATTTTTCTGCGGAACTGGGCAAGGAGTTGTTCGGACTGGATAAAGAGGCATATTCCCGCAGTACTTATTTGCCGCAGAATAAGATTTCCGACGGCGGAATGAATGACAGTATCGGAAAGAAGCTGGGTAAAATGGCGGAAGGTGACGACGATAGCGGAAATTTCGACAAGGCCTATGTGCAGCTGGATGAGTTGCGGAAAAAGTATATTCCGGACCGTCAGAAGGATGAGAAAGGCTATGTGGCAGAGCTGACCCGTAAATTGTCCGAAGCACAGGCAAGACTGGAAAGCTGCCGGCGGAAGGAAGAGGGCGCAAAGCCTTGGAGAGAAAAGGAACAGGAGGCAGTTTCGCGCAGAAAAGAAGCGGAGGCAAAGCTGACACACTGTCGTGAGAGCTTGGAAAAGGCGGCAGCCTATGAAGCACTGGCGGCGAAAAAGCAGCATTACACGGAACTGCGCGGACAGGAGGAAGGACTCCGGATAAAGAAGGAAAGTATGGAAGGTCTGTTCCGTGCCGGAGTGCCGGAGTTATCGGAACTGAAGCTTTGCAGACAGGCGGCAGAGGATGCGGCAGAGCTGACGGGGGAGTTGCGTTCCTACCGTTTGACGCCGGAGGAACAGGATGAATTCGAAGAATTGCATCATAGATTCGGGGCGGAATTGCCGGACCGGGAAGAACTGCAGGAGTGTATCCGCATCGAAGGAGAGACGAAGGAGACACTGCTTCGGGCGGAGCATTTGATTCGTCAGGAAAAGGGAAGAGCGGAATACGGAAAGAAAAGGAAGAAGCTATGCTTTTTGCTTGCGGCATTGTTTTTTGTGCTTACGGTAGTGTTCGGAACGCTTGCGTTTACCGGCGGAAAGAAGGCGGAAGCGATACAGGGGTCCGCGGGAATGCAGAACGGAACACCGGAGATAACCGAGGCACAGGTCCCGGTACAAAAGAAAGAGGATGCGTCTGTAAATGCAGTAATGCTTGGTCTTTGCGGAGCCTCTGCGTTGGCATTTGCAGTGCTTGCCATGGCGGGATTACGAAGCAAGAAAGAGGAACGGTCGGCAGAAAAGATAGTGTCCGACTGTTCTACAGAGATAGAATACCTGCGTGAACAACGGGCACGGGTGGAGGCTTTGCTTGAGCAATACGATTCGAAGACAGAGACGGATGTACAGGGAGCCTTGTACCGGTTAGCGGAGGAAGCCGGTCGTTTTGAACTTCTTTCGGAACGAAAGAACCGGCAGGAGGCATGTCTTGATAAGCGCGATGAGTTATTGCGGGAATGTACGGATTTGCTTTTATCCTACGGTATGGAAGCAGAGGATGCTGTGGGTAATCTTCACATTTTAGAAACCAGGACGAGAGAATTTATTAGAGTTTCGGGGGAGTATGCAGAAGCAGTAAAAAAGAGGGAACAATTTGAACAGGACACTCCACCGGAGAAGTTTTACGGACTGGCGGCACCGGAGGTGAGCTTCCGGGAACTGCAGGCGGAGGAGCAGGAGCTGCTGATGCGGATATCCCGGACAACGGAGGAAGAAAAAGATTGCAGGGAACGGGCAGAGGTCTTTGAGGAAGAAGCGGAAGAAGCGGCCGAAACCAAAGAGCTTTGCGAGGAATTACAGAATGCTTTGGAAGCAAAGAAGCGGGAACACTTCTTTGTGACAGAGACTCTAAAGTGCCTGAAAACGGCAAAAGAACAGTTTTCCTCCCGTTATTTACGTGGGCTGACGGAAGGCTTTGAAAAGTATATTGCCCTGTTGGGACAAGAGGATTTGAAGCAGAGTCTTTGCGGTCATTTTGACGGAGTACGGACGGACATCGATTTGAACGTACAGGTGACGGCTTACGGCGAAGGCAAGGAATTGGGATATTTCAGTACCGGTACGAGGGATTTACTCGGCCTTTGTATGCGGTTTGCTTTGGTGGATGCGTTGTTTGCGGAGGAGGAACCGGTTTTGGTGTTTGATGACCCGTTTGTGAATCTGGACAAGGAGAAAACGGAGCGGGCACTGGCCTTTTTACGGGAGGCGGCGAAGCAGTATCAGATGATTTATCTGGTATGTCACGAGAGCCGGGCGTAAGCGGATAGGGCGAAACGATACCGGTATAGTTCCGGAGGCTAGGAAAGAAAGGAGGCGGCAGAAATGAAGAAGCGGAATGAGACGGGACGGATTATAGCGATTCTGGCCCTTTTGGCGTATTTATTACTGCTGTCATATTTGCTTTTTTTCAGCAGCACCTACGGGCGTACGGCGGAAATGGGAATCCGGTATAATCTTACCCCGTTTTTGGAAATCCGGCGGGGCTTAGAGAATGTTGACACGGTAGGGTACCGTTATGTGGTTGTAAATATTCTCGGAAATATTGTGGCTTTTATGCCCTTTGGTTTTTTGCTTCCGTTTGTTTCGGAGCGAAAGGTGCATGTGATCAAAGCCGGTTTTATGACGTTTTTGCTGAGTCTGGCGGCGGAGACGATTCAGCTTTTGTCCCGGACCGGAGCCTTTGATGTGGATGATTTGATTTTAAACACCATAGGCGGTGTAGTGGGATATGTTTGTTATGCCGTATTGTTCGGACGAAGGAGGAAAAAGAAATGAGCGAGGAGCTTTTTTATCATAAAGGAGAACGGAGCGGAATGCATTTTCACGGAAGAAAACGCTCCAAAGGAGGAGTAGCAGGCTTTGTACTGGCGGTGGCAGCGGCAGCGATGTTTGTTGTACTTTGCGTGGTTTCCGCCATGGCCAAAGGAGATGCGGGTGTAATCGTAGGCGGTCTGGGACTTTTGACGATGATACTCTGCGGTGTGGCGTTTTGGCTGAGCCTTAAGGGATTGAAGGAACAGGATGTATATACAAAACTTCCTTTTGCCGGACTGTTGATTTCCGGTGTCTTGTTTGTGGTATTGTTTTGCCTGTATATTGTGGGTATTTAGGATTGACAGATTTTTGAAGCAGAGAGGAAAAAAGATGGACGAGTTTATGGAAGAATGGGTGGATGCGGAAGACGTAAAAGAGCGTGCGGAGCTTTGCAAGGAACGTTTGGAACTGATGAAGACGGAACAAACGGTGCCGGAGGAGTACCGTGAGTATTTCTCGGCACAGGCAGAGAAGCTTCTTGGGATTTTTCGGTATGGGGAGGAAGTGAAAAACGGAACCTTCTTTTTACAATCGGAAGCACAGTGCCGCGCGCGGTTTGATGAATTGTACCGGGACATGTTGCCGGAGCATTACGGTGAGAGCTATGCCAATCCAAAGTATGCGGTAAAGAAGTTCGGGAAGCGGTACGGTCGTCTGCTTACCTATCTGGCGACAAAGCTGAATGCCCAGATTTTTTATGCAGCGGAGGGGAATCTCCTGTTTGTGGTAATGACAGCGGAGCTGTTCATTGAGATTTACAATTATTTTGAAGAGTTCCACGAGTATACCTTTAAGGAGTGCAGGGAAGCGTTGTACTCTTTTGAGACGGACAATGCGGAGCTGTTTCTGGCTCGGAGAGCAAGAGCACAGTTTGATCCGGATGATACCTTTGTAAAAGACATTATCATGGAAGCGGACGGTACGGATTTGCGCTATTTGTACCGTTACGGCGAGTATATTACGGAGAATGAATTCGGCATCGCAAGGTTTTTACAGAGCCTTTCCGAGGAGAAAATAAAGGCTGCTGCGGAAAACGTGGTTGGTGGTTATTTGCGCGGCTTTCAGGTAATGCGGGTGCCGCTTGCCATGGGACAGACGGTGGGACTTCGTTATGCCATCGGTTTTGAGCGTATTATGAAGGAGGTCATCCGGCTCTTGGAGGCGGAAGGACTTACGGTGGCATCGGTGCGTACCGCAGTGTCCGGGCGTCACGCCAGAAAAGCCGGGTATACGGTAACCAATGTGAATATCCAGTATGATTACGACCACCGGAACGATGAAGGTTTGCTTGCGGATAAGCAGTGGTATGTGAGAAAAGAAGCGGCACTTCACCGCGTGTATGAGGCGAAAAAGGAGATTCTTTCTCTGTATGCGGGGCCGCTTGTTCTGGAGACCTTCGGAGAGCGTCTGCCTCTTCCGGAAAACAGTCCGGAGGCTATTGTACTGGATAAACGCCAGCAGCGGCTAAAAGTAGAGTCCACGGGACGTCTGGGAGCTATGGCGGAGCAGTATATTCCTTCAGATAAAATTTCGTTTACGATTGTGGCGTATCCGTTGCCGTCCATCGGTAATGAGTTTGAGGCAATTTTTGAGGAGACCATGCGTCTGAATCAGTTAGATAACGAGGTGTATCGTCAGGTGCAGCAGTGTATCATCGATGCGCTGGATCAGGCCAGGGCTGTGCGGGTGACGGGCCGGGGCAGGAATCGCACGGATCTTACGGTGCAGCTTTGGCAGCTTGCAAATCCGGAAAAGGAGACGATTTTTGAGAACTGTACCGCGGATGTGAATATTCCGGCAGGTGAGGTGTTTACCTCTCCGGTGCTTGCGGGAACCGACGGAACCCTTCATGTGACGAGTGTATTCCTTGGCAGTACGGAATATAAGAATCTGGAGATTGTGTTTAAGGACGGAAAGACCACGACCTATTCCTGTGAAAACTATGCATCTAAGGATGAAAATGAGAGGTTTATCAAGGAAAATCTGTTAAAGGACCATGAGTGGCTGCCACTTGGTGAGTTTGCCATCGGCACCAACACCATTGCCTATACCATGGGTAAGAAATTCGGTATTACGGAGGTACTTCCGATTCTGATTGCGGAGAAAACGGGACCACATTTCGCCATCGGCGATACCTGTTACTCCCACAGCGAGGACCATAAGGTGTACAATCCGGACGGAAAGGAAATTGTGGCAAGAACCAATGAATGTGCAGAGCTTCGTCACACCGAGCCGGAAAAGGCGTACTTCCATTGTCATACGGATATTACCATTCCGTACGACGAGCTGGGGGAGATTACGGCCCTTTGTGCGGACGGAAGGGAGATTGCGATTATTAAGGAAGGCCGGTTTGTACTGGTCGGAACAGAGCTGTTAAATGATGCCTTGGACGAGAAATAAATCGTTTTAAGTTGCATTTTTAAAGCGCGTATGATACGATAGGAAAAGAAAAAAGCAAAGGAAGGTTACTACTATGGCACAGGTTGGTATTGTAATGGGCAGCGATTCCGATTTACCGGTAATGAGCAAGGCTGCACAGATGTTGGACAAGTTTGGTATTTCTTACGAGGTGACGGTGATTTCCGCCCATCGTATGCCGGATATTTTCTTTGATTATGCAAAGACCGCAAAGGAAAAGGGCTTTAAGGTAATCATTGCGGGCGCAGGCGGAGCGGCACACCTTCCGGGTATGTGCGCGGCAATTTTCCCACTTCCGGTCATCGGTGTTCCGATTCACACCAAGACCTTAAGCGGTGTGGATTCCTTGTACTCTATCGTACAGATGCCATCCGGTATTCCGGTGGCTACCGTGGCGATTGACGGTGCACAGAATGCGGGTATTTTGGCTGCAAAGATGCTGGCGGTATCGGATGATGCGCTTCTGGCAAAGATCGAGGCTTACAAGGATGAGTTGAAGGCCGGCGTGGAGAAGAAGAAGGAAAAAATCGAGAAGGTCGGATACGAGACCTATTTAAAGGAAATGTAAGAGTCTTCGGAGAGAAGCATTGTAAATGAAATGGTTCAGAGGACAGCCCTGCGGCGCATAAGATGAAGTGATAATGCGCTGTGGGGCTGTTTTATGCTAAAAAGGAGATTCATCAGAGGAGGAACCTTAGTGTTGGCGTTGCTGTTGGCGAACTTTGCGGCACTGGGGTTGGCGGAGAAAAACGGAGGGCACGGAAGTGATATGGGACAGACAGGGGTGCTTTCGGAAAATGTACTTGCGGAAAATCTTGCTGCGGAAGAAAGAACCTCAGGAAATAGCAGAAGTGGTCGGGAAGAGGACTTTGTCAGTAAGACGGAGGCCTATCCGTACTTATATGCGAAAGGAAATGTTACGGAACAGGAACTGCCGGAAAAGGTGGTGTTTCTGACCTTTGACGACGGTCCCAGCCGGAATACGGTTAAGATTCTGGATACGCTGAAGCAATATAATGTACCGGCGACTTTCTTTCTGATCGGAGAGAACCTGACGGAGAGCGGTACGGAAATCGCGAAACGGGCTCTGGCAGAGGGCCATATGTTGGGGTTGCATACGGAGACCCACCAATACGATAAGATTTACCGTTCGGTGGACTCTTTTTTGACGGACTATGATAAGCTGGCGGCCAGGTTTACAGAGGAATTCGGAGCGTGCCCGGCGGTGTTCCGATTCCCTGGAGGAAGTTACAGTGCTTATATCAATCCGATAAAGAAAGAGCTAAAGGGAGAAATGGAACGACGGGGATTTCTGTGTTATGACTGGAATGTCAGCGGAGAAGACTCGGTGGGAACGCCTACGGCAGTCTCCATTAAGAAAAATATCTTTGATACCATAGAGGGACAGAAGCAACCGATTATTTTGTTGCATGATTCTCCTTGCAGTAATCTGACAGCGGAGGTGCTTCCGGAAATTTTGGACAGACTACTTGCAGAAGGGTATGAATTTCGGACGTTACAATATCGGGAACCGTATCAATTTCCGTGGTAAAATGTTTCGAATATAAAGAATATTAAAAAATTCAAAGCGGTATTGACAAGTTCGCTTTTGTGCAAACTGTACAAAAGACATTTGAAAGGGCAGAGAACGATAGAATAGCAGTTTAGTCTGCTCCAGTGGAAAAATGTGAAGTTATCCCCAGAAAAAACATGGATAACCCATGGAAAACATAGTTATACACGAAGTTATCCACAATATTCACAAAATAGGACCACAAGTGTGGTACAAGGAAAAAGCTGTCAAGTTCGAATATTTGTTTTGGAATTTGTGATAAAATCACAAATAAAGGGGATAAAACAAATGCCATGTCGAGAAAAGGCGTTTTTGGACAAAAGACGAAACTGTAAAGATTTGCCAGTAAATGCCGTAAAACATGCAAAAGAGACGTATTATTGAAACAATGAAAAAAATAAACGAACAATAATAATAAATTTTGCAAAATTGTACTTGTTATTTTGAGGGTTCTGTGTTATAATTTACTCAAGAGGCAGGAGGGAGAAGGAGCTGCTTCATTTCTGTAAGACAGAACGAAATCACAGAAAAAGGAGCTGGTATTTATGAATTACACAGTAAGCGGAAAGAACATTGAAATTACAAGCGGATTAAGAGAAGCGGTTATCGATAAGTTGTCTAAGCTGGAGCGTTATTTTACTCCGGATACGGAAGTGAATGTTACCTTAAGCGTAGAAAAGGACAGACAGCGTATCGAGGTTACCATCCCGATTAAGGGTACGATTATTCGTGCGGAGCAGGTGAGCAGCGATATGTATGCTTCCATTGATTTGGTAGAAGCTGTATTGGAGCGTCAGCTCAGAAGATACAAGAACAAGATTGTAGATCAGAAGCAGTCCGCAATGGCACTCAGCCAGGTATTCTTAGATGAGGAGACCGGCGAAGAGGATGAGATTAAGATTGTACGTTCCAAGAGATTTGCCATTAAGCCGATGGACATCGAAGAGGCTTGCGTACAGATGGAGCTTCTGGGACACGATTTCTTCGTATTCCGTAATGCAGAGACGGACGAAGTGAATGTAGTGTATAAGAGAAAAGGAAATACCTACGGATTGATTGAACCTGAGTATTAAAACTGCGACATTCGGTCGCGTTCGTTCCCCTTCTTTTTGACAAGACCGCCGCATGGGAGACCGTGCGGCGGTTCTGCTATGTAAACAGTGTGTTAACATTTAATGAAGTAGTTGATTTCCCTCGCGAGTAATGCTACAATATCTTATTATGGGTGACGTGTATTCTGTACACGGAACACAGGATAGAATAGTTTTAGTAGGAGAGAACAGATGAGTTTATTTGAGAAAATTTTCGGAACACACAGCGAAAGAGAAATCAAGATTGTAAGACCTCTTTTAGAAAAAATAAATAAGTTGGAAGAGTCGGTTACGTCGTTATCGGATGAGGCACTGCGTGCAAAGACGATAGAGTTTAAAGAGCGTCTTGCAAAGGGTGAGTCCAAGGATTCCCTTTTGCCGGAGGCTTATGCGGTAGTGCGTGAGGCAACCAAGCGTGTCCTCGGTCAGCGTCACTATGACGTACAGATTCTCGGTGGTATTATTTTGCATCAGGGCCGTATCGTAGAGATGCGTACCGGTGAAGGTAAGACCCAGACCGAACTTTTACCGGCATATTTAAATGCGTTGGACGGTGAAGGTGTGCACATTGTTACCGTAAACGATTACCTGGCAAAGCGAGACTCCGAGTGGATGGGACAGGTGTTCCGCTTCCTCGGAATGACCGTCGGCTGTATTTTGAACAGTATGAACAATGACGACCGTAGAGAGGCATATGCCTGCGATATTACCTACGGTACGAATAACGAATTCGGTTTCGACTATCTGCGTGACAACATGGTCATTTATAAAGAGCAGCTGGTTATGCGCGGGCTTCATTATGCGATTATCGACGAGGTAGACTCCGTATTAATCGATGAGGCGCGTACACCGCTTATTATTTCCGGACAGAGCGGCAAGTCTACCAGCCTGTATCAGGCCTGTGATATTCTGGCAAGACAGCTCGTGAAGGGTACCGAAAAGGAACTGACCAAGATGGAACTCATCATGAAAGAAGAGGCCAAGGAGGAAGGCGACTTTGTCGTAAACGAAAAGGATAAGATCATTAACCTGACCGAGCAGGGTGTTGTAAAGGTAGAACAGTTCTTCCGAATCGACAATCTGGCAGATGCGGAGAATATGGAAATTCAGCACAATATTATTCTTGCTTTACGTGCACATTATCTGATGGCAAGAGATAAGGATTACGTAGTACAGAATGATGAGGTTTTAATTGTAGATGACTTTACCGGACGTATTATGCCGGGAAGACGTTATTCCGATGGTCTTCATCAGGCAATCGAGGCAAAGGAGCATGTGAAGGTAAAGCGTGAGAGCAAGACTCTTGCGACCATCACCTTCCAGAACTTCTTCAACAAGTACGATAAGAAGTGTGGTATGACCGGTACGGCACTCACCGAGGAGCAGGAGTTCCGTGAAATTTACGGTATGGACGTTGTCGAGATTCCGACCAACCGTCCGATTGCACGTATTGATATGGATGATGTGGTATATAAGACCCGTCGCGAGAAGTTAAAGGCCATTGTAGATGAGATTATTACCGCTCACGAAAAAGGACAGCCGGTACTTGTCGGTACCATTACCATCGAGGCTTCCGAGGAACTGAGTGATATGTTAAAGCGTCGCGGTGTGCCGCATAAGGTGTTGAATGCAAAGTTCCACGAGATGGAGGCACAGATTGTTGCCGATGCGGGACAGTACGGAGCAGTTACCATTGCAACCAATATGGCAGGCCGTGGTACGGATATTAAGCTGGGCGAAGGAAGTCGGATCGTAGCCATGTCGTTCTGTGGGCCAAGGAG
>JAZUBD010000496.1:0-4018 GCA_045638305.1 Lachnospiraceae bacterium | reverse complement strand
ATTGATAAACGCCCTCCCCCTTTGCATCACATTCTGCCATCCAGTCGCGAAGGAACGGATAATCGGAAATGGCTTTTTCTTTCGTATCATATGTGTTGAAGGAATAGTTAAAGTCGGTGAGCTGCTTGATTCGGATGTGAGTGGAACCAACCAGAATGCTAAACAGCAGAACCGGAACGACAATCAGGACCGTTAACAACCACTTTAATCCTTTGTCCTTTTTCGGAGCAACATTTAATCGAGCTTTCTGGTCCTCCGGGATTTCGGTACCGCACTGCGGACAGTTTGCCCAACCGGATTCCAAAACGTTATTGCAGGTAAGACAGTGTTCCTTTAAGGAAGTACCGCAGTGGGGACAAACGGCGAAACTTTCTCGGACGAGACTGTTACAGGAATTGCAACGGGCACCGGAGGAATCCGAACGTATAATCAAGTAAATAATCAGTCCCACAAAGCCCGGTGCAAAGGCGGAAAGAAGAGTCCAGAGAACAACATTCATACCGCGACGACGAGCGTCCTTATACACGTAAACGCCGATAAGAATCGGTAAGGTAATCATGAGAATGATTGTAAGTAAAAACGAGGTTAATCCGAGAGTATTTAAATTAATAGCCATAATCATCCATCCTTTCTATTCCGGAATAATTCCGGTTTTATAAAATACAAAACTGATGATGCCGTTGCCTACCAGAGATAAAATTACAAAGGCGAGGCAGGCAATTGCCAATACGGTGTATTCCGAAAACAGTAGTACGCCGCAAAGTAAAAAGCAAAGGGATACAAGGAGCGATGCGATACGAAGTAGTCTTGTCTGACGACGCAGGGTTCTGCGTGCAAGCTCTTCCCGCAACATGCGCTCGGTAAGTAGCGGAGGTGTGTGTTCGTCAAAATTATAGATTTGGTTCATATGCAAGCTCCTTTCGCAATAATTTTTTTGCCTGATGAAGTCTTGACTTCACGGTTCCGGCCGGGACTTTTAGGGCATCGGCGGGTTTTTTTTCGTCAAGACCGTGAAAATAATGTAGGATTACAGTGGTGCGCATCTTTTCCGGCAGGCGGTCGATAGCGGCATGCAAATCGGAAAAATCGTCTTTTGTATCCGCGGCGACACTTTCAAGAAGTATATCTTTTTCTTCCGTACTGGAAAATTGATTGTAAACCGGAGAACGTTTTTGCTTTCGTAGCAAATCCCGGTATGTATTGACACAGATTCCGGTAATCCACCCTTCAAAGGACCGGACAGTGTCGTATTGCAGTATTTTTTGATAGGCTTTCAGCCAGGTTTCCTGGTACAGGTCGTCGGCGTCGACTGTGTTGCCGCACAACTTTACGCACAGTCCGTAAAGTCGTTTTCCGTACAAGGAAATGTACTCGTTAATCAATGTCCCGTCCCCCTTTCATTAACAGATACGAAGCGGAAAAGCAAAAGGTTCAAAAAAGTTGAAAAATTTTTTAATCATCCGAAACGGCAAAAATGCCGACGGTTCCTAAATTATTTATTAAATTATCTATAACATATTGACGAAAAATAATCAATCTGCTATTTTATAATAGTTAATATTGTTTTTCTTTTATTTGTTACATATATATAGAAGATGCGTTGAAGGTATTTCTTGAGGGAATAATTCCGTTAAGAAAAAGGGGTATGTGAAGCAACAAGTCAGGAGGCGAATATGCTTACATTACGTGACATTAAGAAGGAGTATCGCGTAGGCGATATGACTGTGCCGGCGTTAAAGGGAGTCAGCATCCAGTTCAGAAAGAGTGAATTTGTGTCTGTACTCGGACAGTCCGGTTGCGGTAAGACCACATTACTGAACATTATCGGCGGATTGGATCAGTATACAGAGGGTGATTTGATTATTAACGGTGTATCCACGAAGAAGTTTAAGGATTCCGACTGGGACAGCTACCGTAATCATTCCATCGGTTTCGTATTCCAGAGCTACAATCTGATTCCGCACCAGAGCGTACTGGCGAATGTAGAGCTGGCGTTGACCCTTTCCGGTGTTTCCAAGGCAGAGCGCAGAAAGCGTGCTAAGGAGGCGCTTGAGAAGGTAGGTCTCGGGGATCAGTTAAATAAGAAGCCGAACCAGATGTCCGGCGGCCAGATGCAGCGTGTGGCCATTGCCCGTGCGTTGGTAAACAATCCGGATATTTTACTGGCGGATGAGCCGACGGGGGCATTGGACAGTGAGACTTCCGTACAGATTATGGAGATTTTAAAAGAGGTAGCGAAGGATAAGTTAGTTATCATGGTTACCCATAACCCGGAATTGGCAGAGGAGTATTCCAGCCGTATCGTACGTTTACTTGACGGTAAGCTGATCAGCGATTCCAATCCGTACGAGGCAGAGGTGCAGGCGGTAGAGCAGACCAAGAAGGAGAAGCGGGCAAAGAAGACCTCCATGTCTTTCCTTACGGCGTTGTCTCTTTCCTTTAATAACCTTCTGACGAAAAAGGGACGTACCTTTATGACTGCGTTTGCCGGGTCCATCGGTATTATCGGTATTGCGCTGATTTTGTCGGTATCTACCGGTGTACAGGAGTATATCGATTCCGTACAGAGAGATACCCTTTCCAGTTACCCGATTACCATGGAAGCGGAAGTGGTGGATTCCTCCGCGCTTCTTGCTACTATGATGGGAGTGGACAAAGACGGTAATCCGGTAGAGGGTCATGAGCTTGATAAGGTATATGCGAATTCTACCATGTATGATATGGTCAATGCCTTTACGGATATGGATACCAGAAAGAACAATTTAAGAGCGTTTAAGAAGTTTTTGGAAGAAAACGAAGAAATGCAGCAGTACATTTCCTCCGTACAGTATTCCTATGATATAGATTTGAGTATCTATACAAAGGATGTGGACGGTAAGGTGGTAAAGTCCGATGTAAATGAATTGATGTCTATGATGATGAGCTCCTTCGGTATGTCGAGTACTATGATGGAGAGCATGAGTCCGATGATGCTCGGTATGCAGGTTTGGAATGAAATGATGACCGGAGAAAACGGTGAGCTTGTCAGCAATACGGTAAAAGAACAATATGATGTGATTCACGGCGAATGGCCGGATGCGTATAATGAAGTTGTGATTCTGGTGGACAGAAACAACGAAGTCAGTGATATGGTTCTGTATGCGTTAGGTCTTACGACGATGGATGTGCTGATGGAGTCCATGCAGGATGTTATGGCAGGTGAGCAGGTATCCCAAGACCTCGGTCCGTGGACCTACGAAGATATTTGCGGCATGACCTTCCGTGTGATTCCGGGTGCGTTAAAGTATCAGCAGCAGAGCGACGGCAGTTATGTGGATTTGTCTGCCAGTGATGCGGGACTTTCTTATTTATATGATGAGAAGGGTGTTGAATTAAAGGTGGTAGGTATCCTTCGTCCGAACGAGGATGCGACCTCCACTTCCATGACCGGTGCCATTGCTTATACCAGTGAGTTAACCAAGTTTGTCATGGAGCAGAATACGGCTTCCGAGATTTTAAAGGCACAGCTTGCGGATACGACCGTAGATGCGATTTCCGGACTTCCGTTTGAGACCGGAGAAGAGGAAGAGGTTTCCGTAGAGGAGAAGGAAGCTGCGGTAAAGGCATATTTCGCGGGCCTTGATAATTCTAAGAAGGCAGAGTTATACGGCACCATTATGGCGACTCCGTCGGAAAGCTATCTTGCGGAGGCGGTAGGTGCACAGATGGCAACCATGGATGATACGGCCCTTCGCGGAATGCTGGTGCAGGCATTTGCCCAGCAGATGGCAGTGGAAGCAGAGCAGGTACAGGGCTATGTGGCAGAGATGAGTGCCGAGGAGGTACAGACCTATGCATATCAGGTGCTTGCGGCGATGGTGGCAGAGCAGTATGCAAAGGGTGTACAGGCGAACTTAGGTACCATGACTGTGGAGCAGTTGGCCGGTATGTTTGATATGGCGCAGTTTACCACAGAGGAATATGTGAAGTTTTACGATGAGTACCTTCCGAAGAGCTATTCCGAGTCTACCTATGAGGA
>JAZUBD010000495.1:0-2973 GCA_045638305.1 Lachnospiraceae bacterium | reverse complement strand
CCCAATCTGCTCTTATTCTCGGTACCATCCAACACCTGCATCGCTTCATCTGCCTGCTCTTGACAGCAGCCGTCTTTTCCGGTCAACAAGGTGGCAATATCCTCATTCACATGAGCCACCGCCGTTTTTACACCCTTTCCGTTGTAGCGCTCCTTGTCACCGTCTCGCAATTCCACCGCCTCAAAGGCGCCGGTAGATGCACCGGACGGCACCGCCGCAGTTCCGCAGCCTCCGTTTTCCAAAATCACGGTAGCCTCCACCGTAGGATTGGCACGGGAATCTAAAATCTCTCTTCCTCTGATCTGTTTAATTTTACTCATTTCCAAGTCCTCCTATCGCTTCCATTATTCCCCTGTCATGCATACTTTATACTCCTTTGCGGCATAATTGTTCTGCAAAACATTCTTTTCCGAATATTTGCGATATCCTTGTCAGATACCGAAGAAGATGCTATACTGTAATAGATTTTATATGCGTTCCATCGTATACACGCAGAAAGGACTTATATGAATCCGTATTATGAACAGCTGCTCCCTTATTTAGAGCGTAATCATGCTTATCAGACCGCCCTGGCCCTTTTGTCCTGGGATACAGAGACCCTGGCACCGCCTGCCGCTTCGGAATACACGGCAAAATCGGTGGGCATTCTGTCGGAAGAAGCATACCATATTTTGATTTGTGACGAGGTGGAAGCTCTGTTAAAAAAGCTGTCCTCCGAAAAAGAACAAAAAAATCTCAGCACCTCAGAGCAGGCTGTTGTACGTCTCCTTCAAAAAGAATATAAAAAGCTCTCCTGCATTCCTTCCAAAGAATACAGAGAATTTTCCGAATTATGTGCTACGGCACAGGCTGCCTATTGCCGTGCCAAACAAAACGCCAACTTCAAAGACTTTGCTCCGATTCTTGAAAAGCTAATCGACTATACACGTCGTTTTGCCTCCTACCGTGCGAAAAAAGGGGACAATCTCTACGACCTTTTATTGGATGAGTATGAAGAGGGCTTTACTACCGAAGTTCTGGATGACTTTTTTGCAAAGCTGCGCGAAGCCATTGTGCCGCTTATCAAACAGGTCATTGCTAAAAACGATACCGTTTGCAAGGACTATAACTCCCGCAATTATCCGGCCGAGATTCAAGAAGGCTTTTGCCGCTATCTTTCCGGCTATCTTGGGTTTGATTTTAACCGTGGCGTCATTGCGGAAAGCGAGCATCCTTTTACCACTTCCCTGCATAACCACGATGTGCGCATTACCAATCACTATTACGAGGACAGTCTGGAAAACGGTATTTTTTCCGCCATCCACGAAACCGGACATGCCCTTTACGAAATGGGTGTGGAGGACTCCCTTTCCGGTACCCCGGCAGGTTCCGGTATTTCCATGGGAATGCATGAGTCCCAGTCCCGTTTTTACGAAAATGTCATCGGGCGGAGTAGGGAATTCTGGATACCGCTTTTCCCGAAGCTTCAAGAGACGTATCCGGCAGAGCTGTCCGAGGTTTCCTTAGATGATTTTATCAAAGGAATCAACAAAGCAGAACCGGGGCCTATCCGTATCGAAGCGGACGAACTGACCTATCCGCTGCATATTTTAATCCGGTACGAACTGGAAAAGGACATTTTCTCCGGAAAATGCAAGGTTTCCGATCTTCCGAAACTTTGGAACCAAAAGTATGAAGACTATCTGGGGATTACTCCGCGCGATGCCTCAGAAGGTATTTTGCAGGATATTCACTGGGCAATGGCAAGCTTCGGTTATTTTCCGTCCTATGCCATCGGTTCCGCCATTGCGGCACAGCTTTACCACCATATGGTGCAACAGATGCCGTTAAGCGATTATCTGACAAAAGGAAACATGGTTCCGGTACGGGAGTATTTACGGGACCACATCCACAAGTACGGTGCGGTTTATCCAACCAATGAATTGCTAAAAAAAGTCACCGGCGAAGAATTTAACCCGGACTATTACATTCGCTATCTGACCGATAAATACACAACACTATACCATCTATAAAGAAAGGCACTACAAATGAAACACAAGATTCTCGTTTTAGACATTGACGGTACACTGACCAATTCAAAAAAAGAAATCACCGATTCCACAAAAAAGGCGCTTTATGCCCTGCAGGCAGCCGGCTACTCACTGGCTATCGCCTCCGGCAGGCCTACGGCAGGCATCGAACCGATTGCAAAGGAGTGTAAACTGGACGAATACGGCGGATATGTTATCTCTTTCAACGGAGCCCGGATTGTCCGTTTTTCCACCGGAGAAATCATTTACAATAACACGCTCCCCCAGCAGTTCATTCCGCAGATTTATGAGGTTGCAAAGGAACGCGGTGTCGGCATGATAACCTATGATCCGAACGATAACTTGATTACCGGTACCAAAACAGATAAATATATGGAACTGGAAGCCCGGATTAACCGCCGTGACATCCATCAGGTGCAGGATTTTATGGGCGCTATTAAATTTCCGGTCAATAAATGCCTGATCAGCGGCGAGCCGGAGGTGCTGGCTCCTCTCACCGAGGAATTGAAAAAGCGTTATTACGGCGTACTGAACATTTACCGTTCCGAACCGTTCTTCCTTGAAATCATGCCGCCGATGGTGGACAAGGCCCACGCCTTAGAGCGTCTTTTACCGTCTCTTGGCATCAGCAGAGAGGAATGTGTATGCTGCGGCGACGGCTACAACGACATTACCATGTTAGAGTATGCGGGCTTAGGCGTAGCAATGGCAAATGCACAAATGGAAGTACGGGAAGCCGCAGATATCATTACTCTTTCCAATGATGAGGACGGATTGGTTCCGGTTATCTGCACTTACTTTTTAAATGTCGAATAAAGATTTCATTCTGTGATCAAAGCTCAAAAAGGAGCATATGCGTTTACCATTCGCAAACACATATGCTCCTTTCTTATCTCTTTCTTCTCACCGCATCAAACTATCGGTCAAGTCGGAGGCCAAGCGG
>JAZUBD010000494.1:0-10736 GCA_045638305.1 Lachnospiraceae bacterium | reverse complement strand
GCACGCTGGCGAAGCTCTGCCGGATTCTGACGCACGGTGATGGAGTGTTCGTCTACCACACAGTAGTAGCACTCATAGTCGTCGTTTAAAGAAACCCAGTTCTTTAACGCACCGAGATAGTTTCCGAGAGTTAAGTTGCCGGTTGCCTGCATTCCGCTGAATAATACTTTCTTTTCGTCTGCCATAATTACTCCTTCTCCGCCTGTAACGGGTCCGCCGTCGGGCGGATGTTTTATCCGCAGATAATCATATCATATTGTAGGGAAAATCGCAAGGGGTATGAGGATGGTTCGGCGCAAAGAAAAAAGGATGTACCTGTCAAGATACATCCTTTTAGAGCAGATAACGGGAATCGAACCCGCCTCCTCAGCTTGGGAAGCTGATATTCTACCGATGAACTATATCTGCCTGACACATCTATCTTACCATCGGGAGTTTTTCTTGTCAATAAGCCAAACTTATTTTATGGAAGAAATTCTTCGACAAAAATGAAAAAAAGATGAGAAAAAGTGGGGAAGAATTTCAATTTCCTATTGACACATTAAGTGATGTGTGTATAATAGAATTGTTTAGAAATACTAAATTTTAAGTTTAATTTTATCTTACTCTGAGGAAAGGGGGATGCGGAGTATGCAAATCGGTGCAAAAATCAAAGAACTGCGGATACAGAAAAGTCTGACGCAGGAGGAACTGGCGGACAGAGCGGAGCTTTCCAAAGGCTTTATTTCACAGTTGGAAAGAGATCTGACGTCTCCGTCCATAGCAACGCTGATGGATATTTTGCAGTGCCTCGGAACGGATTTGGAAGAGTTTTTTACAGGAACGGCTGCGGAGCAGGTTGTCTTTAAGAAGGGCGACTATTTTGAAAAGGAAGATGCAGAGCTTCACAATCGTATCGAATGGATTATTCCGAATGCCCAAAAGAATATGATGGAACCTATTCTGTTGACTTTGGAGGTTGACGGTTCCACATATCCGGATAATCCTCATGAGGGGGAAGAGTTCGGTTATGTATTAAGCGGGAGTGTGGAGCTTTTTATCGGGAATAAAAAGTATAAGGCAAAGAAAGGGGAATCCTTTTACTTTATACCGAATAAGACCCATTATTTAAAGGCTACCGGAAAACAAGGTGCAACGCTACTCTGGGTATCGACACCGCCGAGTTTTTAAAAGTAGAATACAGTTTAAACTGCGCAAGTCAGGTACGGCAGAAGAAAGGAGTAGTATGGCACAGGAAAATAAATTAATTACTCTTGAGAATATTACGAAAAAGTACGGCGGACAGGTTGTACTGGATGATTTGAATTTATATATCAGAGAAAATGAGTTCTTGACGCTTCTCGGTCCGTCCGGTTGCGGTAAGACCACCACCCTTCGTATTATCGGCGGATTTGAAACGCCGGATACGGGACGCGTGATTTTTGACGGACAGGATATTACGAACCTGCCGCCAAACAAGCGTCAGTTAAATACGGTATTCCAGAAATATGCACTCTTTACGCATATGACCATTGCGGAAAACATTGCCTTTGGTTTAAAGATTAAGAAAAAGAGTAAGCAGTACATCCAGGATAAAATCGATTATGCACTGAAGCTTGTGAATTTGGACGGTTTCGGGAAGCGTATGCCGGATTCTTTATCCGGTGGTCAGCAGCAGCGTATTGCGATAGCAAGAGCGATTGTAAATGAGCCGAAGGTATTGCTTCTCGACGAGCCGCTGGGTGCACTCGACTTAAAGCTTCGTCAGGACATGCAGTACGAGTTGATTCGTTTAAAGAATGAGCTTGGTATTACCTTTGTATATGTTACCCATGACCAGGAAGAGGCACTGACCATGTCCGATACCATTATGGTTATGAACCAGGGATATATCCAGCAGATCGGTTCCCCGGAGATGATTTATAATGAGCCGAAGAATGCGTTTGTAGCGGACTTCATCGGAGAAAGTAACATCATCGGTGCAACTATGATTCAGGACCGTCTGGTAGAGATTTTAGGTGCCAAGTTTGCCTGCGTGGATGAAGGCTTCGGCATCAATCAGCCGGTAGACGTTGTAATCCGTCCGGAGGATGTGGATCTCGTCGAGCCGGAGCAGGGTACGATTCAGGGTGTGGTAACCTCCCTTATTTTCAAGGGTGTGCATTATGAGATGGAAGTAGAAGCCAACGGTTTCACTTGGCTCGTTCACAGCACGGACCTCTCGCCGGTAGGAAAACAGGTCGGAATTAAGGTAGACCCGTTTGATATTCAGATTATGAATAAGCCGGAATCGGAGGATGAGGAGGCAGTGGGAATCAATGAATAAACGGGAAGGACGTCTTGCAAAGCAAAATAAACTGCGGCAATTACTGTTGTCTTCACCGTATGTATTGTGGAGCATCGGTTTTATCATTTTGCCGTTGGTTATGGTTGTGTATTACGGACTGACAAGCCGGGATAATGGCGGGTTTACCCTGGAGAATTTAAAATTGATCTGGGAGCCGACCCATCGGGCAACGCTTATTTTATCCGTGCAGCTTTCGGTTATCAGTACGATTCTTTGCTTGTTGATTGCATATCCGTTGGCACTTGCGCTTCGGTCTTTGCGGTTAAAAAGCAACGGTTTTGTGATTTTGTTGTTTATGCTGCCGATGTGGATGAACTTTTTGCTTCGTACCATTGCTTGGCAGAATATTTTAGAGAAGAACGGCGTAATTAATATGCTTCTTAGCGCCGTAGGCCTTCCGAAGTTAAATATTATTAATACGCCGACAGCCATTGTGTTGGGTATGGTATATGATTTCCTGCCGTTTATGATTATTCCGATTTACAACGTACTTTCCAAAATCGGAGACGATGTAATTCAGGCGGCAGCGGACCTTGGTGCAAATTACCTTCAGATTTTGTGGCGTGTTATTTTACCGCTTTCAAAGCCGGGTATTGTCAGCGGTCTGACCATGGTATTCGTACCGTCTTTGACTACCTTCGTTATTTCCGACATTTTGGGTGGAGGCAATATTCTCTTAATCGGTAAAGTAATCGAACAGAAGTTTAAGATGGCAAACGACTGGAACGCCGGTTGCGGACTGTCGTTGGTACTTATGGTATTTATTTTCATCTGTATGGCCATTGTACAGAAATACGATAAGGATTCGGAGGGGACGAGCGTATGGTAAAACGTTTGATTCAAAAGGGATACATCGGCCTTGTTATCGTATTTTTATATGCACCGATTCTGGTGCTCATGGTATTGTCTTTTAACGGATCTAAGTATCGTTCCAAGTGGGGCGGTTTCACCTTTAAGTGGTATCGTGAACTTTTGGAGAACGAAAAGATTTTAAATGCGCTTTGGACCACGCTTTTGTTGGCGCTGTTTTCGGCGCTTTTGGCGACGGTGTTGGGAACGCTTGCTGCGGTAGCTATGAACCGTATGAAGAAGCTTCCGAAGGCGATTATGATGAGTATTACGAATATTCCGATTTTAAACTCGGAAATCGTAATCGGTATTTCCATGATGCTGTTGTATTTTGCAATCAGTTTTTCCCTTGGTTTTACCAGCGTGCTTTTGGCACTGACTGCGGCCCATATGCCGTATGTGATTCTCAACGTATTGCCGAAGCTTCGTCAGACCAGCAGAAGTACTTATGAAGCGGCATTGGATTTGGGGGCGTCCCCGATATCGGCGTTTTTTAAGATTGTACTGCCGGATATTTTCCCGGGAGTATTGTCCGGATTTATGTTAGCATTTACCCTGGCATTGGATGATTTTGTAATCACCCACTTTACCAAGGATGCAAAGGTAAGTACCTTGTCTACGGTAATCTATGCCGAGACCAGACGAGGTATCGAACCGGAGATATATGCACTTTCTACCATTATGTTTACGGTGGTATTGGTGATATTGATTGTCATGAACCGCATGAAAGCAAGTGCGGCAAAGAAGCTGGCGGAACAGCAGAAATAAAGGGTCTTAGGCAGGAGCCGACAGCAGATATGACTTTCTGTAACGGCACTGTTGCGGATATAGATGAAGGAGGAAACGAAAAATGAAAAAGGGACTTTTAGTAGGTGTTTTGGCACTCGGTGCAGCAATGATGTTCGGAGGCTGCGGTAAAGAGTATGCCAACGGTGAAGTGGTGGTATACAACTGGGGTGAGTATATCAACGAAGATGTAATTGAAATGTTTGAGGAAGAGTATGACATCGAAGTAATCTATGATGAGTTTACCGAGAATGAGGATATGTATCCGATTATCAACATCGGCGAAGTGAATTATGACGTAGTATGTCCGTCCGATTACATGATTAACCGTATGATTAACGAGGGATTGTTGGCGGAGTTGAATTATGACAATATCCCGAATATCAAGAACATCGATCCGACCTATTTAAAGAGTGCGGAAGAGTTCGATCCGGGCAACAAGTATGCGGTTCCGTATTGCTGGGGCACTGTTGGTATTCTTTATAACAAGACCATGGTAGATGAGCCGATTACCAGCTGGTCTGCGATTTTTGATGAGAAATATACGGGCGAGATTCTTATGATTGACAGTGTGCGTGACGGCATGGGTATTGCATTAAAGTATCTCGGTTATTCCATGAATACTGCGGAAGAGAGCCAGCTTGAGGAGGCAAAGGCGCTTTTAATCGCACAGCGTCCGTTTGTACAGGGTTATTTTGTAGATGAAGTACGTAATAAGATGATCGGTGAGGAAGCGGCGATCGGTGTTATCTACTCCGGTGAAGCAATCTACACCCAGAGAGAAAACGCGGATCTTGAGTACGTGGTTCCGGAGGAAGGCTCCAATGTATGGATTGACGGTTGGGTAATTCCGAAGAACGCAAAGAATAAGGAGAATGCAGAGAAGTGGATTAACTTCATGTGTCGTGAGGATATCGCACTTATGAACTTTGAGGAGATTACCTACTCTACTCCGAATGCGGCAGCACGTGAGTTGATCGAAGATGCCGATATTAAGAACAGCACCATCGCGTTCCCGGATGCGGCAACCTTAGAGCGTTGTGAAACCTTTAAGTACCTTGGCGAGACCGAAGAGGTTTACCTTGAGAAGTGGAATGAGATGAAGGCAACACAGAATTAAAGAAACCAAGGGCTACATGGCATATTTGCCGTGTGGCCTTAAATTTTATTTTGATTGTTTAAAAAGGGACTGCGTTTGAAAGGAAGAGGGGATATGGAAATTCTATGCGAAAGTTCGGAAGATGAAATGATACTGGAGTTTTTGAAGGCAGAATCCACCTCGGAGCGATTTTCGGAAACGTTGGCAGCTTCCATGGAACGACTGGGGATGACGGAGAAACTGATTACGAATGCTGATTTATGTGTCGATGCGGAAAACAGACAGAGAAAGAAATTGTGGGGGGATTCCCGGGGCTACGGGGAGAATCGGGAGTTGTTTGAACGTTTTCCGAAGGTGTCGGAATGGACTCTGTGTAGGTTTTTCGGGAACGATTTGGAACATATCCGGTACATCGATTACAGTTATTGGAATGAGTTGTCAAATGGGACTGGGAAACCGTTGGTAGCGGCGGAAACCATAAGGCACGGAACAGAGATATTCGGCGTAAGCAATGAGGAATTTTTACGAGCCGCAGAGTACATACAGAGAGGCGGTTCGTTTCCGAGATTATTCTTCCTGACAGCGGATTATGTGAATTTTGTTATTGTGGAAGGACACCAACGAGTGACTGCCTATGCCCTTGCTTTGGAGTGTTTCAAGGATGTAGAAGTGATTGTAGGGAAGTGTGATGCGGAAGCGTTGGAAAAGTGGATGTAGTACACTATAGGACAGGAGGAGATGAGCGCATGAATATAGCAATTGACATAGATGATACATTAACAAATACATTCGAGTATCTTATGCCCTTTGTGGCTGAGTTCTATGAGAAGGATTTAGAGGAACTACAAAGAAAAAAGATATCATACAGTAATATCCCGATGGAATGGAGAAAGTATGAGTGGGACTTTGAAAAGTATTATTATGATAAGGTTGTTGTGAGGACGCCGTTTAAGGAGGGTGCGGCAAAATTTGTGAAATTGCTACGTCGGAAAGGGCACCGAATTGTGATTGTCACGGGAAGAACAAAAGCATTTTATACGGACCCATATGTTACTACGGAAGAGGAACTAAAGAATGGGGGAATTGCTTACGACAAATTGATTTGTACATTGAATAAGAATCAGGCTTGTTTGGATGAACAAATCGATGTAATGATTGATGATTTGATTTCAAATTGTGATGCTGTTTCGAGCGTAGGAATCACGCCGGTATTGTTTACCAGTCAAGCGAATATGCATCTGAATACAGAATATGTTCGTGTGAATCAATGGGAAGATGTGATAGAGATACTGGAATACATTGAGCGAGGATACCCGGACAGGACGATAGCGAAAGAATTATTGAGGAATGCCGAAGAAATGAATCCAGGACCATGGGGAAATCATTCAAGGACAGTTGCGCATTGTGCGGAGAAAATAGCATTTGCATGTGGGGATATGGATTCTGACAAAGCATATGTTTTAGGATTATTACATGATATCGGCAGACGATTCGGAGTGAGGCATTTAGGACATGTATCCGATGGATACTCGTATATGAAGGCTCTGGGGTATAATGAGGCTGCAAGAATTTGCCTTACTCATTCATTTCACAACCAATCTACAGAGGAATATATCGGCAAATTCGATACTTCTGAGGAAGAAAGGGAACTTATTGAAACTGCATTGACACAAGTTACAATGGATGATTATGATCGGTTGATTCAATTATGTGATGCTATGGCGGGAAGTGAAGGTGTCCTGGATATAGAAGAACGCATGAGTGATGTAAAGGCAAGATATGGAGCATATCCTCAGAGTAAGTGGGATGCCAATATGGAATTGAAGTCTTATTTTGAAAAGAAAGCCGGGAAAATATCTATGATGTGGTGGAAAAGGAGAACTTTCGACCGTAGTGTAGCAACAAAAGTAGCGTGGGGAGAGAAAAAAGGATTGCGAAAGTAGAAGAAATGTGTTAGACTAAAAACAGAAAAGGAACAACCGCCCACAAGGTGGGTTGACCAAATTTAGAAGCAGAAAAACCGCCTACACACTTCGGTGAAAGTTATGAGGGCGGTTTTTCTATGTTTAGAAGGAGAGATTTTATGGTTGAAAAATTATTAAAAAAACTATGCCGTGAATATGCTCTGGGTGAACTGACACAGTCCCCAACCCATCTCACCGGCGGTTTTACGCACAAGATGTACTCCTTGTTTACTACACGGGGGAAGTATGCGGTGAAGCTCTTAAATCCGTTTATTATGAAGAGGGAGACTGCTATGAGCAATTACCGCACTGCGGAGGCGTTTGAAACGCTGTTGGAGCAGACGGACATACCGATTCTTCCGGCGTTGACCTTTGGCGGAAAAAAGATGCAGTGCATGGACGGACAGTACTTTTATTTGTACGAGTGGTATGATGGTAAAGCTCTAAAGAGTGAGGAGATTACAGCGTATCATTGCGAGAAAATCGGTGAGATACTGGCGAAAATTCATGGGTTGAAACTTCCACAGATGAACGGAAAAGAAACATCGGTTGGGGCTGAATTTCAGGATGCAAAGTACGAACGAGAGGAACTCCATATTGATTGGGACGGATATATTGAAAAACTGGCGGAAAAGAATCCGGAGCTTTGCGAATTGTTACGGGAAAACCGTGCATTACTTTATGAGAGTCAGGAGAAAGGAAACGAAGCAATCAGGAAACTTCCCACTACGATGACAATTTGCCATAACGACATGGACAGTAAAAATGTACTCTGGAACGGAGATGAATGTCGCATCATTGATTTGGAGTGCCTTTCCTACGGAAGCCCGGTGATGGAGTTGTACGAGCTGGCATTGTGCTGGTCCGGCTACGAAGTGTGTAATGTTGACTTTAATCTGTTCCAAAGTTTTATACGGGCATATGAAAAGACCGGAGGTACGCTGACCACAGACTGGGAGACGGTGTACTACAGCAACAACGGTCGTCTGGAGTGGTTGGAGTACAACGTAAAGCGTGCCCTCGGAATTGAGTGTTCCGAAGAAGAAATCGAACTTGGGATCGGACAAGTGAAAGAAACCATAGCTCATGTGATTTACTATCATGAGGCGGAAAAGGATATTCTTGATTGCTTGAAAAAGATTTAAAAGATATACTTTTGGAATGTTGCTAATAAAACGATAGGAAAAGCGGAGAAATGTGTTATGAAGAAAGAGACAATTACTTTGGAACCCTTAGGACTGAAGCATCTGGAAACGGTACATGAATACGCATCGGACTTAGAAAATACCAGATACATGGTACATCTGCCGAATGAGACTATAGAGGAAACGAAAGCTTTCCTGGAACGAAAAGAAGCAGAATGGCAAAAGGAGATACCGGAAAGTTATGAATTTGCGGTATTGCTGGGAGAAGTACATATCGGTGCGGTCTGCGCTTATTTGAATGAGAATCGGACAGAAGCGGAAATCGGTTGGATTTTAAACAAAAACTATTGGCGGAAAGGCTACGCTTTCGAAGCGGCAATACTATTGATAGAGTTCTGTAAAAAAGACTTGAACATACACAAATTCACCGCAGTCTGCGATACCGAAAACGTGGGCTCCTACCGGGTCATGGAAAAGTTGGGAATGAAACGGGTCTGCGTACGGGACGGCAGAAAAAACAGAGCAGCGGAAGAACTAAGTAAAGAATATCAGTATGAGATGTGAGTGGAGATATTGATAGAAATTCAGAAAAGAAAATTATAGGGGAACTAGAACACTTTCCGGCGATAGGTAGACTATAAAACTGCCCCAAGCACCGATATCATATGTTTTTTGCGCTTAGCACAAAAATATATGATATCGGTGTTTGGGGCATAAGTATTGTATCAATCGCCGGAAAGAGGGAAGGCTTACGCCAACGGTATGGTGAGCTTTGCCTTGAACAAATCTCCATCGGTTTCTATGTAGAAGCTACCACCCTGCAGTTCTGCCAGGCTTTCCGCAATGGAGAGGCCCAGACCGCTGCCTTCGCCGGAACGGTCGTCGTTTCCGCGGGAGAAACGGGTCAGAAGCTCCTCCGGTGTTTTGGTAAGAACCGATGCGGAGGTATTCTTTACGGTAAGCAATGCGAGTCCCGTGTTTTCCGGTAAATCAAGGGAAATAAATACTCTGGTGCCGGGAAGTGCATATTTGCATACGTTGGACAGCATGTTTTCGATAATACGGTGGGTGCAGGCACCGTCTGCCAGCACGTTAACCGGTGTTTCCGGTACTTCCATACAAATGGTCAAATTCTGGTCGGTCAGACGTTCCTCGAAATCGCCCACAGCCTGTCGTAACAGTTCTACGGCATTGAAGCGAATCAGGTCCAGACTCATGGTGCCGGAGGCAGCCTTGGAGGCTTCTACCAGGTCATCAATCAAGGCTTTTAAACGCCAGGATTTCTGGGAAAGAACCTCGGCATATCCGGCAACTGCGCCCTCTTGCGGCAGTTCGTTTTTGATTAATTCAATATAGTTGATGATAGAAGTGAGCGGTGTTTTGATATCGTGGGACACGTTGGTAATGAGTTCCGTTTTCATACGCTCACTCTTTGTTTGTTCTTCCACGGCGGAATTCAGTCCGTCGCAAATCTGATTAATGTTCTCGGATAAGTTTTTGTTGGACGGAAGCATGGACTTCGTCGGAATCCGGATGGAAAGGTTTCCTACGGACATCTGGGCGGTGCTTTCGGAAATGCGGGCGCGGTCCAGCATGTTTCTTAAGCACAGAATGGCACAAATCACAATTCCTAAAATAAATACAACAAGTGCCGGTATCGTCAGGTTAAAAAGGAAAAGGGCGATGGCTGCTGCAAACCACAAGAGTCCGCATCCCAAATACAGCAACGTTTTTCCCAAAGAAGGGAGATAGTGATACAACTCCTTCAAATTTTTACCGATATAACGAAACAACTTCCCTAACGGTAAAATAATAAAACGTCCCAGCAGGGAGCTATGTAAAAATGTCTTTGCTTTCAGTCTCCGGATTAGGCTGAAATATAAGATGCCGGATACAAATAGGAACAAAATCAGACATCCGTGGAAAAACGGAATCCATTGGCTGTAGTTCGGATAATCGGTCAAAAACTGGGTCACGGAAGTTTCCCAGTAACGGTTGGATACTATATGCCAGAGAAGGAACGGTAACGAAAACCAAACCAACAAGGCCGCAATGATGAATTCCGCAAAGATGCGGTCGTAAAAATGCAGATGTATTCCTTCTTCGGTACTTTTTTTGCCGGAGAGTAAATTGCTTATTACAAACAAAAAAAGAGAAAACAGGCCGTAGTAGATGGCGGTTTGAAGGCCGTTGTTAAAATCGCTCTTTGCCGAAGTGATGTTTTCGGAAAGAACGGTAAAATCATCTTTTACAAGGTTTTCCGCAACAAAAGCATACAAAAGATAAGTACCGTTCGGCTGTTCCGAAGATACAAGTTCAACCCGCATCTCCCCTTCTTTTATTGTTATTTCGCTATTAAGTCGTGGGCTTGCCGCAGGCGTAGGCGTAGGCTCTATATTGGAAACGGATTCCAGATGGTCCTTATCGTTGGTATGTGAGGAATCGTCCGAAATATGATAATTGTAGTCGTAATGAAGATCCTCTGCCATTTCGTCAAGAGGACGACGCAAAAAGTCCATGGACCAGAGGAGCGCGGAACGATTCAGGACGTTGTTGTTACCTCCGCC
>JAZUBD010000493.1:0-2428 GCA_045638305.1 Lachnospiraceae bacterium | reverse complement strand
AAGATTCAGGTCGGCGATAAGATGGCAGGTCGTCACGGTAACAAGGGTGTCGTTTCCCGCGTACTTCCGGTAGAGGATATGCCGTTCCTTCCGAACGGTCGTGCACTTGACATCGTGCTGAATCCTCTCGGCGTACCGTCCCGAATGAACATCGGACAGGTGCTTGAGATTCACCTTTCTCTTGCAGCAAAGGTTCTTGGTTTTAACGTTGCAACGCCGGTATTCGACGGTGCAAACGAGCATGATATTATGGATACCCTTGAGATGGCAAACGATTATGCCAACACCTCTTGGGAAGAGTTCCAGGCAAAGTACAAGGATATCTTAGATCCGGAGGTTATGGACTACCTCGGAAACAACTTAGAGTACAGAGAGCAGTGGAAGGGTGTTCCGATTAACCGTGACGGTAAGGTTCGTCTTCGTGACGGACGTACCGGTGAGTACTTCGACGGTGCGGTTACCGTAGGTTTCATGCACTACTTAAAGCTCCATCACCTGGTAGACGATAAGATCCATGCACGTGCAACCGGTCCTTACTCCTTAGTAACGCAGCAGCCGTTAGGCGGTAAAGCTCAGTTCGGTGGACAGCGTTTCGGTGAGATGGAAGTTTGGGCACTGGAGGCATACGGTGCGGCTCATATCTTACAGGAAATCCTTACCGTGAAGTCCGATGATGTTACCGGACGTGGTAAGACCTACGAAGCAATTATCAAGGGTGACAACATCCCTGAGCCGGGTATTCCGGAGTCCTTCAAGGTATTGTTGAAGGAGTTACAGTCCTTAGCACTTGATGTAACCGTACTCGACGAGGACGGCAACGAAGTGGTAATGACCGAGGATATCGATTACGGCGATGCAGAAATCGAGCCGTTAATGGAGGGTGACAACAACTTCCGTTACGACGAAGGTTATGAAGAAGCAGGTTTCAGTCGTGTTTCCGCAGACGAAGACGGTAACTTTACTTATGATGAGGACAGTTACGAGGACGAGTCTGATGACGACTTCGACATGGACGATGCAGATTATGATGAATAATGAAGGGAGAGCAAAATAATGCCGATGGACATGATGAATGACAGCATGAAGGATATTACCTATGATGCGATTAAGATAGGCTTAGCTTCCCCGGAAAAGATCAGAGAGTGGTCTCGCGGCGAGGTAAAGAAGCCGGAAACTATCAATTACAGAACCTTAAAGCCGGAAAAGGACGGTTTGTTCTGTGAGAAGATTTTCGGACCGAGCAAGGACTGGGAATGTCACTGTGGTAAGTATAAGAAGATTCGTCATAAGGGCGTAGTTTGTGACCGTTGTGGCGTTGAAGTTACCAAGTCCAGCGTACGTCGTGAGCGTATGGGTCACATTGAGCTTGCTGCTCCGGTTTCCCATATTTGGTACTTTAAGGGTATCCCGAGCCGTATGGGTCTGATCCTTGATCTTTCCCCGAGAACATTGGAAAAGGTTCTTTACTTTGTATCTTACATTGTACTTGATCCGGGTAACTCCGACCTTCAGTACAAGCAGGTTTTAAATGAAAAGGAATATCGCGAAGCATACGACAAGTACGGCGACACCTTCCGTGTAGGAATGGGTGCCGAGGCGATTATGGAGCTGTTGCAGGCAATTGACCTTGAGGCTGATTCCGCAGAGTTAAAGAAGGGCCTTCGCGAGTCTACCGGCCAGAAGCGCGCACGTATCATCAAGCGCCTCGAGGTAGTAGAAGCATTCCGTGAGTCCGGTAACAAGCCGGAGTGGATGATTATGACCGTAATTCCGGTAATTCCGCCGGATTTACGTCCGATGGTACAGCTTGACGGTGGTCGTTTCGCAACCTCCGATATGAATGATTTGTACCGTAGAATTATTAACCGTAACAACCGTCTCAGAAGATTGCAGGATTTGTCCGCACCGGATATCATTGTCCGCAATGAGAAGAGAATGTTACAGGAAGCAGTAGATGCTCTTATCGACAACGGCCGTCGCGGCAGACCGGTAACCGGTCCGGGTAACCGTGCACTTAAGTCCTTGTCCGATATGTTAAAGGGTAAGCAGGGTCGTTTCCGTCAGAACCTTCTCGGTAAGCGAGTTGACTACTCCGGTCGTTCCGTTATCGTAGTAGGTCCGGAACTGAAGATTTACCAGTGTGGTCTTCCGAAGGAAATGGCAATCGAGCTGTTCCGTCCGTTCGTTATGAAGGAGCTGGTAGCAAGAGGCATCACCCATAACATGAAGTCTGCCAAGAACATGGTAGAGAGCTTACATCCGGCTGTATGGGATGTACTTGAGGAGGTAATTCGTGAGCATCCGGTAATGCTTAACCGTGCTCCTACCCTTCATAGATTAGGTATTCAGGCCTTCGAGCCGATCTTAGTAGAAGGTAAGGCAATTAAGCTTCATCCGCTCGTATGTACTGCATTCAACGCGGACTTCG
>JAZUBD010000492.1:0-3668 GCA_045638305.1 Lachnospiraceae bacterium | reverse complement strand
GGAGGAAAAATTATGAGATTGGAAAAGCTAAAAAGAACAGTTTCAGAACCACTTAAAGAGAAGTATTTATCACTATTGTATGTATTAGCGATAATGGATCAGACCCTGATGGAAACGGAACATTGTATAAGAAAAACAGATCTTAGAGGTTATTTGCATTGGGCGAAGAAGACATCAGCGAAGCCAAAATATGATGCTACTGAACAGGTAGTAACAGCACTGGCTGAGTTGGAAAAAGTATATGAGGATATCAGTGAGGAAAACGCGGAGATGAATACCGTGGCGGAAGAGAATTTAGCCGGCGTTCGTACCGTCAAGGCATTTGCAAGGGAAAAATTTGAAATTAAAAAGTTTTTACAGCATAATAAAAAGTATTATGACTTGAATATGCGTCAGTCAAAGCTTTGGATTCGCTATTATCCTTTTTTTCAGATGATTTCGAAAGTGTTACCGATTACTTCGATTATTGTGGGCGGTGTCATGGTAATGAACGAGGAGATTACGCTGGGAACCCTCGGTGCATTTATCGAATACTGTAACAACGTGGTATGGCCTCTGGAAATGCTGGGGTGGTTGTCCAACGAGTTGGCGGCGGCTTTTGCTTCCCGGAAAAAGATTAATAAAATTTACAATGAGACTTCCATGATTGCAGAGCCGGAGAATCCGGTGATGCTTGAACGGGTGGCGGGTGATATTTCCTTCGAACATGTGGATTTCGAGCTGGAAGACAAGAAGATATTACAGGATGTGACCTTCCGGGTTCCGGCGGGAAATACCCTCGGTATTATTGGTGCTACCGGTTCCGGTAAGAGCTCCCTGATTAATCTGTTGCTTCGTATGTATGATGTAAACGGCGGTGCTGTGCGGTTGGACGGCGTGGATGTAAAGGAGTTGTCCTTGGGACAGGTGCGTGAAAGCGTGTCTCTTGTAATGCAGGATGTATTTTTGTTTTCGGATTCCGTCAGTGAAAATGTAAAGCTGGGGCGAAAGAATACGTTGACGGATGCGAATGTGGCAACAGCACTGGAAAAAGCCCAGGCAGCAGGCTTTGTGGGTAAGTTGGAAGCGGGTGCGGAGACCATTATCGGTGAGCGCGGTGTCGGCTTATCCGGCGGTCAGAAGCAGAGAATCAGCATGGCACGAGCCTTTGCAAAGGAAGCTCCGATTCTGGTACTGGACGATTCCACATCGGCGCTGGATATGGAAACGGAGCGCATGATTCAAAAGACGCTGCGGGAGATTACGGGCATTACGAAGTTGATTATTGCCCATCGTATTTCCTCTGTGCGGCATGCGGATGAGATTATTGTACTGGAGGAAGGTCGGATTTCCGAGCGGGGAACCCACGAGGAATTGCTTGCAAAGAAGGGATATTATTACAAGACCTATCAGGCACAGTACGGAGAGTATATGGGTGTGCCGGAGGTTGCGGCTACGGACGAAGCGGCTCCGGTGACAGAATAGAGGTGAGTATTGAATGGCTAGAAATGCAACAAAACAGGACGAACAGATTTCGGAAAAGACCAAACGGGAGACATTGTTTCGGTTATTTCAGTATTTGTTCGGTTATAAAAAGACAATTGCGGTGGTGATGGTTTTAATGGCGGCAACCACGACAATTGTATTGTTGAACCCAATTATTTTAGAGCGGGCGATTGATGTACATATCAAAAACAAGGATTCCCAGGGGCTGATTAAGCTTGGTATCCTCGGTATTACACTGAATGTGCTTCTTATTCTTTTGATTAAGCTTCGCATGTATTTGATGGCGAAGGTATCAAATGATGTATTGGTAAAGATTCGTAAGGAACTATATGAGCATATTCAGACTTTGGGGTTTCAATTCTTCGACAGCCGTCCGACAGGAAAGATTCTTGCCCGTCTGATGGGAGACGTAAACTCCTTAAAGGATGTGTTGGCAAACAGTGTGACCACATTGATTCCGGAGGCGGTAACGCTTGTAGCGGTTGTGATTATTATGATTGCGAAAAACGGAAAGCTTGGTCTGGCCTCCATGAGTGCTATGCCGCTTATGGCAATCGGTGTATGGTATGTTCAGAGTAAGTCGCATAAGAAGTGGCAGATTTTCCGTAAGAAGAATTCCAACCTGAATGCTTTTTTGCATGAGGATGTAGCGGGAATCCGTGTGATACAGAGCTTCCATGCGGAGGGAGAGACAGAAGAGACTTTTGATGATTTGTTAAAACAGCACTATGATTCCTTTGAGATGGCGGTACGCTATGCGGACGCCTTCGGCCCGGTGGTGGATATTTGTTGGGGAATCGCCGGAATGATGATGTACTGGATCGGTGTTACTTTGATCGGAAAAGGAGAGGTGCAGGTGGGTGCCCTGATTTCCTTCGGCAGTTACATTGCTATGTTCTGGCAGCCGCTCATGAATCTCAGTAATTTCTACAACCAGCTGGTGACCAACATTACCGGTGCGGAGCGTATCTTTGAGATTTTGGATACGGAAGCGGAGATTACGGATGCGGAGGATGCGGTGGAACTTCCGAAGATTAAGGGTGAGGTGACTTTTTCACATGTATCCTTCCATTATGACGACGATCCGGATGTATTGTCCGATGTAAGCTTTACGGTAAAGCCGGGCGAAACCATTGCGCTGGTAGGTCCAACAGGTGCCGGAAAGTCTACCATTGTGAATTTGGTATCACGGTTTTATGATGTACAAAAGGGTGAAATTCGGATTGACGGTTACGACATCAAAAAGGTATCTGTTGCAAGTCTTCGTGAGCAGATGGGAGTTATGACTCAGGAGAATTTCCTGTTTTCCGGTACGGTACGGGATAATATCCGCTACGGTAAGTTAGATGCCACCGACGAGGAAATCGAGGCGGCCGCAAAGGCTGTGAATGCCCATGACTTTATTATGAAAATGGAAGAGGGTTACGATACGAAGATAAAGGAGAGGGGCGCGGGACTTTCCATCGGACAGCGCCAGCTTCTGGCCTTTGCCAGAACCATGGTATCCGCACCGCGGATTCTCATTCTGGATGAGGCAACCTCCAGTATCGATACCCATACGGAACTTTTGGTACAGCAGGGAATCGAGACGTTGCTTGCGGGACGGACCTCCTTTGTGGTGGCACACCGATTGTCCACCATCCAGAAGGCAGACCGGATTTTTGTGGTAGACCGCGGCGGCATCATAGAGTCGGGCTCTCCGGCGGAACTGATGGCGAAAAAAGGCGAATATTACAAGCTTTATATGGCCCAGTTTGAAAACTAAAATCTTATAGGGATAGATATGAAATCATTCAGCCCTTTCGGAAAAGTTTTTGCCCGAAAGGGTTGAGTTTTTTTGTTCAATCTTATATAATTATATGATAGGATGTTTAGAAGCAAAAGGAGATACCGATGGAGTTATTAAAAGCGATTATTTTAGGTTTTATACAGGGCGTGGCCGAGTTTTTGCCGATCAGCAGCTCGGGTCATCTCGCTCTGCTGCAGTATTTCTTCGGAGTCGAAGCCGACAGCGTCCTGATATTCACAGTCATGCTCCACATGGGTACATTGATATCGGTTTTCATCGTTTACTGGAAAGATATCACTGACCTGTTAAAAGAACTGTGCTGCGTCATATACGACGTCTTCCATCACAGAGGACTGAGGATCAACCATACGCCGACACGAAGACTCGGCTTCCT
>JAZUBD010000491.1:0-9718 GCA_045638305.1 Lachnospiraceae bacterium | reverse complement strand
TCAATGATGCACCGGTGCTTACCAGAGCAGATATCGGCATTGCGATGGGAAAATTCGGCTCCGATGCGGCAATCGAGGCGGCGGACATTGTACTGATGGACGATGATGTGAAAAAGATTGCTACCGTGGTGAAAATCTCACGGAAGACCCTGACCGTTGTGAAGCAGAATATTGTGTTTGCCCTAGGCGTAAAACTTTTGGTACTTCTTTTGGGTGCTTTTGGCATGGCTACCATGTGGGAAGCGGTCTTTGCGGATGTGGGTGTATCGGTACTTGCGATTTTGAATGCGATGCGGGTACTGAAAATGAAATAAAGTAACCAATATAATTGGCGGATTTCTTTGTAAATCCGTCAATTTTGCGTATTGCATTCCGGGGAAAAGTATATTACAATATAGGACGTGGTTTTATAGAATCGGGTTCGGGAGTTGCAGAATGCAGAATACGACGGAATAGAAAACGGAGGATTTGCAAATGGGCGGATTTTTTGCGGTAGCCTCAAAAGAGGATTGTGTATTTGATTTATTTTTCGGAACAGACTATCATTCCCACTTAGGCACCAGACGCGGTGGTATGGCAGTATACGGAGACGGTGAGTTTAACCGTTCCATTCATAATATCGAGAATTCGCCGTTTCGTACCAAGTTTGAGAAGGATGTCAACGAAATGAAGGGAAATATCGGTATCGGTTGTATTTCCGATTACGAGCCGCAGCCGCTTTTGGTGCGTTCCCATCACGGTACCTATTCCATTATTACCGTAGGTAAGATTAACAATATCGAAGAATTAGTGAAGAAGATTTTTGATAACGGTGGTTCTCATTTCCTTGAGATGAGCGGTGGCGATATCAATGCTACGGAGCTTGTGGCGGCGCTGATTAATCAGCAGGAAAATCTGGTGGACGGTATTCAGTATGCCCAGGATATGATTCAGGGTTCCATGACGATTTTAGTAATGACGCCGAAGGGAATCTATGCAGCTCGTGATAAGTACGGCAGAACCCCGGTGGCCATCGGTAAGAAGGACGGCGCATTCTGTGCTTCCTTTGAGTGTTTTGCTTATTTGAATTTAGGATATCAGGATTATAAGGAACTGGGTCCGGGAGAAATCGTAGTCATGACCCCGGAGGCAGTGATTACCTTGGCAAAGCCGGGTACCGACATGCGTATTTGTACCTTCCTTTGGGTATATTACGGCTATCCGTCCTCTTCTTATGAAGGTGTCAGTGTAGAGAAGATGCGTTACGAGTGCGGTGCAAAGCTTGCAAAGCGTGATGATGTAAAGCCGGACAGCGTGGCAGGTATTCCGGATTCCGGTACGCCGCATGCCATCGGTTATGCAAATGCATCCGGTATTCCGTTTTCCAGACCGTTTATTAAATATACGCCGACCTGGCCGCGTTCCTTTATGCCGACGATCCAGAGTCAGCGTAACATGATTGCAAAGATGAAGATGCTTCCGGTGCATGATTTGATTCAGGACAAGAGCCTTCTTTTGATTGATGACTCCATCGTGCGCGGTACGCAGCTCGGCGAAACCACCGAATTTTTATATCAGAGCGGAGCAAAGGAAGTACACATCCGTACCGCATGTCCGCCTCTGATGTTCGGTTGTAAGTATTTGAATTTCTCCCGTTCCAATTCCGAAATGGACCTCATTACGAGACGTATCATTGCGGAACGTGAGGGAAAGATGGATGTGGATTTGGAGGAGTATATCGATCCGGAATCTGCAAAGTATAACGATATGGTAGAGCAAATCAGAAAGAAACTGAACTTTACTTCCCTGCGGTTCCATCGTCTGGATGACATGATTGAGTCGGTGGGAATCGATCCGAGCAAGCTTTGTACGTACTGCTGGAGCGGAAGAGAGTAGGGGCATATAGATTTTGAATCCTTCGGGTACGGACTTGTGAAAAAGTCTGTGCCCGATTTTTTATGGTTATGAAAACGAAGAACCTTCTGTGTAAGAAAAACGCTTTTCATGGGTTTCGGATATAAGTCTTTCTAATTACTTCGATAGAATGAATAAAAAAGTGACGCAACCGCCCTGATGCGGCATCCATGCCTTATGGCGGGCTCGCGAAGACGTCCTGTCTGAGCGTTGCTGAGGAGAAACGAAGTAATAAGAAAGTCTAATATCCTACACAAAATTCAAAGCTTATTTTCTTGACATAAGGTTCTTCTTGATTATAGTACTCAAAAAATCGGGCATCAGACTTTAGTATCGGTTGCGTACCCGAAGGATTCAAAATCAATAAGAAATCCGAGAAAATGCTTTCGTATGGAGGTGCGATAGCATTTCCTCGGATTTAGAGGAGACAATTATTAGTCAGACATCCGAGTGCAACTTATAAGTCTGAGAGAAGCCTTGTGGAAGAGGATAGTTTGTGGCTCCCAGGGTTAAGCCATAAGGCGATAGGAAGAAGGTTATGGAATAGTCCATGGCCTGATAGTGCTCCATGGTGGTTGCCATATCGGCATCAAAGGCTTCTTTAAGGGTAAGAATCTGATGGTTCTTCCATACCTTTATATCCGGGTATGCAGCGATAAACGCATTCCAATCCTCCTGTGTGAGGATATAACAGATCGGTTTGAAATCGTATCCGCCCCAGCGGCTATCTCCCAGGGCTAAGTCTGCGTACAGCTTGCTGTAGCTTGTCAGGTCAATTTGGGTGTAGGATAACACCCATGCGCTCTTATAGAGCGCTTCGTCTACTGCTTGTAAGGACAAGGAGGCAGTGCTGTTTGTACCGGGAGCAAGAACTAATTTGCCCATAAAGTCCTGTTCTTCTCCGGTACGGTCGATTTTACGCACAAACATGGAATCGTAGTCTCCGAACAAAGTATAGCTGTAACGGTCGGAATCCCGAAGCTCGTAAGTCTTTTTGTTTTTGATATCGTAAACAACAATACCTAAGTTTGAAGGAGCTGCTTCGGTGCTGACAGTAGCGCAGATTTCCGGGTAACTGTCAGTGTTTAAATCCGCCAGGTAAGTTGTCCAAATGGTGCTTGCTGTAATCAATGTTTGTGTTCCTCCGGGAAAATCCGCACGGATTTCCCGGGAATCCGCATAGATGGTAACGCCCGGGAATTCCGGAAGCTCCGTGATAAGGAGTCCGTCAGGATTCTTCTCACGGTTGTAGAAATAGTTTACCCAGACAAGAGCCCGCGGCATCGGAGTTTTCGGATTATAGGTAGCGGATAACAACGAAGTGTTTTTCCATTCGGCTACCGTACCGGCCGGCTGGTTACCTTCCTCGGAGGCCATTTCGTTATATTTTTCTTTTGTCAGGTGGTTTTGGTAAATGCGAAGCCACTGGTCTGCAGTACCCCACCAGGTTTCAGGGTCATAGTCTCCCTGCTCCAGGCCTACGCCGGTAATTTCGGAACAAATCTGTGCCATAAAGAATTCTTTTATGCCGTATTTCTTTGCGGCAAGGAGTTCATCTACAAAACAGGTAACGGTCCGCTCTCCGTTGGCTAACAGAATATCGTATAATTCAGGATATTCGGCGCGAATACCGGTAGCGCTGCTTCTGTCCGTGGTAACAGCCTCTGCGATAGAAAGAAGAGAGGCATCCGGGAGAGATACAGCAGCGTTCTCATAAGCGGTAACCGTTTCAAAATCAAACCATAAATATTGTCCTTCTAACGGTTCTACGCGGAAACGGTAAAGACCGTCTTTGGATAGGTCGAATCCGGCTAGGGAATAGGTGACATTTTGTGTGGTTTTCCGCAGAAGTAAACGGGATATTCCCGGGAATACAAAGTCCTCGGTAGCACAGCTGATCCAAGCACCGTTTTCGTAACGTAGTACATCGAAGCTTTCCTCATAGGTTAAATCATCAATGTAATTGTGATTGATCCACTGCACCGGAATCGTAGGAGCAGACAAGTTGTCCTTGGTAAAACAGAGATACGGCTCCGAAGTGATTTCATAGCCGATAAGGTCGGAGCCCTTATCCTTTAGTGTAAAGGAGAGAAAGAGCAGCTCTCCCGGATCTTTTGCGGTCTCTGCCGGCTTTTTATGCATCGGATTGGTCAAAAAGCAGACTGCTACCGCAATACAGGAAACCACCGCAAGGAGCATCACCCAAAAGGCCGGACGTTTGTAATGAAGGACGTTTTTGATTCTTTTCTTTACATGTACTTCTCCGAAAGCAAGCGGACAAAAGGAAACTGTCTTCCGGGAAATGCTGTAGTGAAGCAAGGTAGAAGAATAGGACTTGATTTCATTCGTATCCATCCTTTGAATCACCCGCTCATCACAGGCCAGTTCGATATCCTTGCACAAATAGATATAAGCAATCCATAAGACCGGATTAAACCAGTAGAAGGAAAGTAGTACAAATCCCAAAGGCTTCCATATATGGTCCAAACGCTTTAGGTGGGCCTTTTCGTGGGCAATCACATGCTCCGCCTCCTCCGGACGGATAGAAGACGGCAAAATGATACGTGGTCTGAAAATGCCCAGAATAAACGGAGTGCACGTGTGGTCACAAAGAAAGACATTGTCCGAGAGCGGCATGGTTTCCTTTGTTTTTCTGCGTATGCGGAGATAGCTGATGCCTGCGTATAGTAACATTACCAAAATACCTACCGGCCAGAGAACATTTGCAAAAAGGGACACACCACGCAAAAAAACGGTATCAGATTCGGTAAAAGCGGTATCTGTAGCAGTAAGCGGTGCAACAATGCTACCCTCCGGTAATGTAAGGGCCTCCTCGGAGGAAGCGGTGCCGGTGGTAGATAAGTCCGTCTCTAAAGGGAAAAACGGAATCGCGTCGGAAGCATTCTCTCCGGTTTGAGGTGTTTCATAAGTTTTGTTTTCTGTTATGTTTTGCTCATCTGTGAACGAAATCCGTTCCGAAAGAGATGGATTTGTAGCGGTCAGACTTGCGGGAATCAGACTGAAAGGACTTTCCGGCGAAAACGGGAAAATCAACCGGATAGCCACAAAACCCCATAAGATGCAAAATAGTGCTTTCGGTGTTCGTTTCAGCAGAAGACGTAATGCCAGAACCGCAATCGTAAGAAGGCTCGCGGTCAGGCTCATAGTTAGAATATAAAAAAATATACGTTCCATTATTTTCCCTCCCCATAAGAATCAATCATCTGCTTCAGCTCCGCAATTTCCTCCGGTGTCAGAGCCTTTCGTGCCGTAAAAGCCGCGAAAAAGGCCGGAAGAGAACCGTCAAAGGTGTCATTTACGAAGTTTTCGCTTTGTACGGAGTAGAACTCTCGGCGGGACATTAAAGAAGTTACGGAACCCTTCACGGTCTGGAAAATTCCTTTCTCGCAAAGACGCTTCAGTACCGTATAGGTGGTGGTCTTTTTCCAGGAAAAAGCCTTCTCGCTACGGCTTACAAGCTCTGATGTGGTAATCGGTTCATTCTCCCAGATAATATCCGCAAAACGGGATTCAATAGGGCCCATTTGTAAATCTGCCATGGTAATACCTCCTTTCCGAATGTGATTCTACGTCTTGTAGAATTACTTATATTCTACGCTATGTAGAATGATTTGTCAAGGGGAGTTTGAAAAAAAAGAACATGATTCGTAGGAAGCAGGGTGTTTTATTTTGCCATAAGGAGAATGAGTTTATTTGAAAATGGTGGACATACTAAACGCAGGTGATTGCGGAGAAAGCAGAAACGGAGGATTTTGTATGCCGGCAACGTATACTCATTTTCGGTTTGGGCAGGATGTGAAGCAGCGTCTGCCAAAGAGGCTGCGGAAGCTTGTGGGTTTACATGAAGATTTGTTTGATATCGGGCTCTACGGGCCGGATATTTTGTTTTATTACCACGGTGCGGTGGCGAATCCGGTGAGCCTCACCGGTTTTCGGATGCATAAACGAAATGCCTATGGGTTCTTTCGGAGAAGTCTTTCTTTGACTACGGATGAGAGGGCACTTTCTTATATGCTGGGATTTATTTGTCATTTTGCGTTGGATGGGCAGTGTCATGATTATATTGCAGAGTATGAGAAAAAGTACGGAGTCCGGCATCTGGAAATCGAAGCGGAGCTGGACCGGAGTCTGATGGTGACGGATGGTCTGAACCCTTTTGAGTATCCGCTTGCGGGGCATGTGGTACCGACGACGAAAAATGCGGAGGTGATTCATCGGTTCTTTCCGTGGTTATCGGTACGGCAGATTAAGGGGACACTCAGAGATATGCTCCGGTGTCATCATTTCCTTTCTGCAAGAGGAGCACTAAAGCGGGCAACCTTACAGCTCTTATTTGCGACCACAGGGACTTATCGGTTGCTGTACGGACTGGTCATAAAAAAACGTCCCAGTGTAAGATGTGTGGAAAGTTGTCGGGAGTTGAAGAAGATTTATTGGAAGTGTGTGGATTTGGCGGTGGAGATGATTGTGGAGTATATGGAGGCGCGAGCCGGGAAGAGAAGATTGGGGAGAAGATTTAACAGATGCTTTGCGGCGGAAAAATAGTTGCAAGCTGTGTCGGAAGTAAGTATAATGGTGGAAGAAACGGTTAGGACGAACCGGACTTCTGCCATTTTATGTACCCCTTTTATGATACGTAGGAGGATTTTGAAATGACAAATATCAAAGCAATCATTACAGATTTAGACCGAACCTTACTTCGTACGGACAAGTCTTTGTCCGAATACACTGTAGCGGTGTTAAAGGAGTGTAAGGTACGAGGAATCAAGGTGATGGCGGCAACCGCCAGACCGGAGCGAACGGTCAAAGAGTACGATGAGGTCATCGGTTTTGATGCGATGACAGTGATGAACGGGGCAAAAGTGATGGTGGGGGATCAGGTGATGACCTACGGAATCCCGGATAGGCTTGCGGAGGAAATACTTTCTAAGGTATGTGAGCGCAAGGAGTTTTTATTCTCTGTGGAGACGGGAGAAATCCTTTATGCAAGAGATCATATTCCGGAGTTTGAGTATACATTACATACAGAGTTTCCGAGGCTCCCTACAGGAGAAACGGCGTATAAGATATTGGTCAGCGGTGAAGGTGCAGCGGACTTTGTCAAAGACGATCTGACTGAGGGATTACACTGTACCGTGGCAAACGGATATCTGGTACAGATTATGAGTAAGGATGCGAAGAAAAGCGAAGGCGTCCGGGTGATGCTGGACGCCTTTGGAATTGCTCCGGAAGAAGCGGTGTACTTCGGGGATGATTTTGATGATGCGGAATCCATGCAGCTTTGCGGAATTGGCGTGGCGGTAGACAATGCCATTCCGGAGGTGAAAGCTGTGGCGGATGAGGTGGTAGACAGCAACGATGCTGACGGCGTGGCGAAGTGGATTGAGGAACACTTGCTTTAAAGGATTTCCTTTATGGCTGCCTGTAAATGTTCAAAGGAAAACGGTTTGTAGACAAAGTATTCCGCACCGTATTCCGTGGCGAGAGAATGGATTTCTTCACTGGTGTCAGCAGTCAACATAACTACATGAAGGGTTGGGTATTCTGTTTTGAGACGTTTCAGGATATCCAGCCCGTTTTCGTCCGGGAAGTGTACGTCCAAAAAGATACCGTAGGGAAGCGAGGTTTCCAATACCTGAAACAATTGACTGCTGTTTTCTACGGATTTTGCAGAGTAACCGAGATGGTGTATCATGTCGGTTACCATGCCGCCCATAAAAGCAGAGTCGTCGCAAATCAGAAAATGGTTCGGAAGGTTGCGGCCCAGCAAATAGTCCGTGGACACATGGAAAAAATCGGCCAATGAACAAAGCATGGTGAGGTCGGGAATGGAAGCACCGGTTTCCCATTTGGATACCGCACCAATGGAAACACCCATCTCATTTGCCAGCTTTTCCTGAGTCATAGAGTGACGTTTTCTCAGTTCTAATATTCTTTTTCCTAAAATCATTAAGTTTTCTATCATATGAATCCTCCGTTTTTGCGTGTGAATATTTATCAAATGATTCGTACATGTACAAGTTTATTATAAAACCGAAGCAGTGAAATGTCTATGGAGGCGTAGGAGAATGCAGGGAGAGAAATTTTCCTACGGTTCAAATTTAGTTTGATGGACATATCTTGATGCGGGCAAACAGAAAAGTGCGTTATATGTGCATTGTATTGACAAAGTGAACTTGGTTATACTATAATATGGTTGGAAGGAGATGATTTTATGGCGACAACAAATGTAACAATGAGAATAGACGCAAAAGTAAAGTCCCAATTACAAGAATTAATGGCCGATTTGGGCTTAGATTTGACTACTTATTTTACTATGGCGGCAAAGCAGGCGATTAGAGAGCAGAGAATTCCCTTTGAAATATCAAGAGATCATTTTAATACTGAAACTTTAGAGGCTTTTAGAGAAGTAGAGGAAATGAAAAAGAACCCTTCTAAGGTAAAATCTTATAGTTGTTTTGGAGATTTATTAAAGGAGATTGAGGATGAATGTATAGAATAGTTGCCACCGGTAAATTTAAGAAGGATTTAAAAACGGTTATGAAACGCGGCTATAATATGAAACTGATGGACGAAGTTGTTACAAAGCTTTCGAATGGAGAGACGCTTCCGGAGAAAAACAAAGACCATGCTCTGGTCGGAAATTATGTTGGTAAGAGAGAATGTCATATTACTCCGGACTGGCTTTTGATTTATGGGATAGACAATGGCGAACTGATTTTGTATTTGACAAGAACAGGGAGTCATAGCGATTTGTTTTAGGAGGACTGGGTATGGACCTGTTTGAATATATGCGGGCGGAGACGTCGAAGAAGGAATCCCCGCTGGCGGCGAGATTAAGACCACGTACCTTAGAGGAAGTGGTGGGTCAGGAGCATATTTTGGGCGAAGGAAAGCTTCTTTCCAGAGCCATTAAAGCGGATAAGCTGGGTTCCGTGATTTTCTACGGACCGCCGGGAACGGGTAAGACGACGTTAGCGCAAGTGATTGCTCATACCACCAGCTCTGAGTTTACACAGCTTAATGCGACGGTAGCGGGCAAAAAGGACATGGAAGAGGTCATTGCGAAAGCGAAAGAGACTCTTGGCATGTACGGAAAGAAAACCATTTTGTTTGTAGACGAGATTCATCGTTTTAATAAGAGTCAGCAGGACTATTTGCTTCCCTTCGTGGAGGACGGCACGGTGTCCTTAATCGGAGCAACCACGGAGAATCCGTACTTTGAGGTAAACGGAGCTCTGATTTCCCGGTCCGTAATTTTTGAATTAAAACCGCTGTCCAAAGAGAATGTAGAGAAGCTTCTGTACCGTGCCATTGAGGACACGGAGCGGGGCCTCGGTGCCTATAAAGCGGTGGCGGACCCGGAGGCGATTTCCTTCCTGGCGGATGTGGCAAACGGCGATGGACGAACGGCGCTGAACGCCATTGAGCTGGGCGTGCTGACCACGGAGCGTAGCGCGGACGGACTGATACATATTACGAGAGAGGTGGCGGCGGATTGTATCCAGAAGCGTGTGCTTCGGTATGACAAGGACGGCGACAATCATTACGACAATATTTCCGCCTTTATTAAGAGTATGCGGGGCTCGGACCCGGATGCGGCGGTGTATTATTTGGCAAAGATGTTGTATGCCGGAGAGGAACCGGCCTTTATCGCACGGCGTATTATGATTTGTGCGGCAGAGGATGTGTCAAACGCGGACCCGCAGGCTTTGGTAGTAGCGGTGAATGCATCTCTGGCAGCGGAGCGTCTCGGGATGCCGGAGGCACAGATTGTACTGGCTCAGGCAGCGGCCTATGTGGC
>JAZUBD010000490.1:0-3474 GCA_045638305.1 Lachnospiraceae bacterium | reverse complement strand
GCCTCTTATGCAAGAAAAGGCTTCTTTGAATTGTGCGCTGTTGCGGTGATCAATCTGTGTGTGATTACCTGTATGAATTTGTTCTTAAAACGTAAGTCGGATGGAAAGCCTTCCGTGGCGATGAAGGTATATTGTACGTTGCTTTCCGGTTTTACGGTGCTTCTGATTGTATCGGCGCTCAGTAAAATGGTACTTTACATCAAGGAGATGGGCATGACGCCTCTACGAATTTATACTTCCTGGTTTATGCTGGTTTTAGCGGTAATTTTCGTGTTGATTATCGTGGCCCAATTTACGGAATTGCGGTTCTGCAGAGCTGCGTTTGTAAGCTTTACGCTGTTGTTTGCGGCATTGTGCTTCTCGAATGTGGATGGTATGATTGCAAACTATAATGTAAATGCGTATGAGAACGGGAAGTTGGAACGAGTAGATTTCGGAGTGTTGGAGCGGTTGGGAGATGCAGCGCTGGTTCATGTAGAGCGTCTGACAAAGGCGGAAGACAGTGCGCTGGCCGAAGAGGCAAGAGTGTGTTATAAGGATATGCTTAAGGAAAGCGGAAGAAAAAATGATGTGGCATATTTCAGTATTCCGAGAGCTATCGGCAGAAGTAAATAAATATGAAAGAAAAGCGGAAGATTTCTATGGATTTTCCGCTTTTTTTATATGGCAAAAAAAGCGAAGTTATGATACACTGAAAGAAGAGGTTAAAAAGCAAAGCAAAGAATGCGATCAGTTACGAAATGCGGGAGGAAATTCATGAAGCGAAAGAATATCGCGGTCATCATGACGGCCCTTGATACGGATAATCAGGCAGAGGTTTTAAAAGGAATTGAGTTGTGCGGAAAATCCAATGGCTGTAATGTGGCTGCGTTTGTGTGGTTTACAGGGATTTACGAAAAGGGAAGTCACAATCTCGGAGAAATGAATATTGCAATGTTGCCGGATTTGAACTTGTTCGACGGTATTATTTTATCTGCGGATGTATTTCATCTGAAGCAGAACAAGGAGCGTCTCGAACGAATGTTAGAGAATATTTCCTGCCCGATTGTTACTATCGGTTGCAAGTATAAAAATGCACCGGCGGTCTGGGCGGATAATTATGTGGGAATGCGTCGAGTCATGGAATACCTGGTGAAAGAAAAGGGAATGCGTAAGCTTCATTTTGTAAAAGGCATTGAAGGGAATGTCGATGCGGAGGCTCGTTATAAGGCATATTTGGATGTTTTACGGGAAAACCGTATCACGGTGGAGCCGGAGCGTATTACCCAGGGCGATTTTTATGTAATCGGCGGAGAAAAGGCCGCAAAAGAGGTATTAGAGTCTTCTCTTCCGTTCCCGGAGGCCATTGTATGCTCCAATGACACAATGGCGATTACCGTGTATGATATTTTATCCAAGGAAGGCTATCGTGTGCCGGAGGATGTACTGATTACCGGCTATGATGCTACGTATGAATGTCGTCTTCATTATCCGCAGATTATTTCGGTGAAGGTGAATTCCTTTGATGTGGGGATACAGGCTTGTACGGCGTTGTTGAAGATGATAGGCGGAGAGGCTGTTAAGACGGATTACAGAGTTCCGGATGAAATCATATTTGATAAGTTCGAGCCGGAAAAAAAGTGGGAAAGTCTAAGCGGAATATCTCCGAGAGGAATGGTGTCCGATTCCGCACGAAGGGTAATGAGTCATCACCTGATTAATTTTGAGAAGAATATTATGGAAACGGTAGGCTTCGACAGTTGGAGGAATATCGTACAGTATTTTGTGAAGCAGATTAATCCGGGAGAGTTTTACTGCTGTGTGAATAAAGGGTTTATCGATAATGTATTCCGCAATGCTACGGTGGAGCAGGAGACGCGGAGTTCCGAGGAGTGGCTGGCGTATACACCGGATGCGGGACCGGTGATTGCCTATAAGGAAGGGGAATTCTTTGAAAAGGAGCCGTTCCCTTCCAAATATGGTTTGGATACCATGTTTGAGAACAGTGGGGATGCAAAGCTATATATTTTCTCGCCGTTACATTATCTGGATCGTAATTACGGCTACATTATTTTTGCGGACAGTACGTTCCCGATTGCCAATCCGTTATATATTATCTGGTTAAATAATATCGGTAATTCCATTGAAAATATGAGAAAGCATACGATGTTAATTAACGCCATGGTAAAACTGGATGATGCAAATATCCGAGATCCGCTTACAGGTGTATATAACCGGTTCGGTATGACGCGTTATTTTGCTATTGTAAAAGAACAGTGTATCGACAAACAATTGTATTTGTTTTTATCTTTTGCGGACATTGATGGTCTGAAAACCATTAACGATGTGTATGGTCATGAAGAAGGCGATCGGATTATCCGTGATACCGGACGGATTCTGCAAGAAGAGACAACGGACTCTTACGTAATCCGGTATGGCGGAGACGAATTCATCGTGATGGGTACGGCCTTTTCCGAACAGGAGGCGGAGAGCTATTGGAACAGAGTACAACTGTCCATTGATGAGTACAATGCAAAGCATGAGGGAATGGCGATGATGTCTGTCAGCTTCGGTTGCAGTCTTGTTCGCCTGGATCCGTACAGCACTCTTGAGGAATGTATCGGGGATGCGGATAAGAAGATGTATGAAGAGAAAAATAAAAAGAAAGCAAGGAAAAAGGAGAATTAGAATATGCCGTTTATTGATTCCAAAATTACCGTGTCCGTACCGCAGGAAAAGAAGGATGTGTTAAAGGGCGAGTTCGGAAAAATGATGTCCGTGATCGGCAAACCGGAGAGTTTTTTGATGGTGGGCTTTGAGGATAACTATGATTTGTACATGGGCGGAAAGAAGTTGGAAAAGGGAGCCTATGTATCGGTAAGCCTGTTTGGCGCAGCCTCCGGCAGTGCCTATGAGAGTCTGACGGAGAAGATTTGTGCACTGTACGAGAAGGAACTTGGGATTCCGGGCAATGCGGTGTATGTGACTTACCATGGTGTGAACGACTGGGGATGGAACGGAAGGAATTTCTAAAAGTAAATAATTCACAAATAAGTCACAGAATAGTTAAAAGCTATTCTTGACTTATTTTTTTTGGTGAGTTATAATTCTAATTAATGTTTGAAAGAGAAAGGAGAAGACGAATGAGAAAGTTGTTTCGATTTTTAAAACCGTATTGGTTTTTCGCAGTGATTTCTCCGCTAATGATGATGGGAGAGGTGTTTGCGGATTTGATGCAACCGAAGCTGATGTCCGGTATCGTGGACCGGGGCTTGGAGAACGGTGATATGGGATATGTAATCCGCACCGGTATTCTGATGTTGCTGATTGTTCTTGTAGGAGGATTTTTCGGTGTATGCTGTGCCTATACCGCAGCAAGAGCGGCCCAGAGCTTTGGTAAGGATTTGCGTGTACATGCGTATAAGAAAGTAATGGCTCTTTCTATTGAGCAGACGGATGATTTTACGACCGGTTCTCTGGTTACCCGTATGACCA
>JAZUBD010000489.1:0-6921 GCA_045638305.1 Lachnospiraceae bacterium | reverse complement strand
TCCTTATCTGCCAGGTTACTCAAGGTCTCCCGCACCGTATCGGCTATAGTCACACCATGCCGCCCGTAGGACAACTCCTGTTCCGGCACCTCCTCCAAAGGAATCTCAAGCTCCTTTGCTTTTTTGCGGAAATAGTCATTGCATTTATTTCTGGCGATACCGAGAATCCACGCCTGAAAGGCTTCTTTCTTGTTTAGTTGACTAAACTTCTTACAAGCGGTAATTGCCACCTCCTGCAGCACATCCTCCGCATCCGCAAGGGAAGGTAGCCGGAACTTTACAAACCGCTCCACACCGGCCCTGTAGCTCCGAAACAGTGTTTCAAATTCGTCCATATCATCACCTCCTAACGTTTCATAGTGAAATCGATTTCATAGAAAAAGACGTTATTTTTTATGAAAAGGTTCAGTGACCGGAAATATTCTTGTACAAAGCCAGGGCTGCTCTTTTAACTGGGACAGAAAAAGGTCCGTCCTCTCGGACAGACCCCGAATCTTTCATCTATTCTCCGTTACGCCATAAATCCTCTTCTTGCTTCATTTCCGTTCACATACATCTCATTTAACGTCCCTCTGCCGTAGGTCAGTCCCGCATATACCTGCTGGGTATTTTTCATTACCGGACCGCTGGTGTCTTCTTCGCTGACCTTTTTGTAACCGGCCAAAAGCTTTTCGAAAATCTCCGCAATACCTTCCAATCGCTCCGGTTGCTTCTGTACTTTTGCTGCCGTTAATTCTTTATTGGCGAAGATATATAAGCTCATCAAATGATAGGAAAGGCCGATACTGTAGTCTAAGGACGCCATCAGTTCGTTTACAAAGCGGCACGCATGAGCCAGTTCCTTCTCATAAGTAGCGGTATCTCCCTCTGCGAAAGCCTCCTTTGCGTATTCCATATCCTTTAAAATAATTTCGTACATAATTACGATTAGTTCACTGCGGGAGGCCTGTGTTACCCGCATGGAAAATTCTTGTATTAATTCTTTTCTCATATCCTGCCTCCGTCTCTAACCGCTTAGCCCTGTAACAGAGATAAAATCTGCTGCGGTCTTTCGTTTGCCTGCGCTAACATGGCGTTACCCGACTGGGAAAGCACCTGCTGCTGGGTGTAGGTCACCATTTCCTTCGCCATATCCACGTCCTCTACACGGGACAATGCTTCCGTTAAGTTCTCTGCGGAAATGTTTAAGCTGTTAATGGTATGCTCCAAACGATTCTGGTAAGCACCCAGCTTTGCACGAATGGAGGAAACCTCGTTAATCGCATTTTCAAAAATCGTGATAGCCTTCTGGGCGGACTCCTGGGTATTAACGTTTACTACCGCAGTACCGAGAGTATCCGTATCCACCTTCGGAATACGTACTTCCATGGTCTGGCCTTCGTTTGCACCGATCTGCAAATCCATCGGGCCGGCCTTTAATACGGTAACCTTTGCATTCTCAACCGTTCCTTCCACCTTAAACTTCATTTTAAAGTCATCCACGTCCGTTACGGTAACATAGTCACCGTCAATGGACACCGTTGCGGTACGGGCAAAACCGGAAGTATAATTCAACTCTACCAACGCATCTGCTCCTGCGCCGCTGACACCGGAGGAAATTCCCAACGCTGTTGCCAACGCTTCATTGGTACAGTAAATCTCAATAGAAGCATCATCGCCCTTATCAACACTCTCAAACAACAATCCCGTCGCATCCGCGATGGTACTGGTTTGCGAATCACCGTTGGCATCCGTTACCGTCGGAGTCACATTGATATCTACCGTAGAACCCGCCTCACGAAGCTTCTCATAAATATCGTTTAAGGAGTCCGTTGCCTCGATTTCGATTTCCTTCTCATTAATAGCAATCTTCCCGTCAAAACCCAGGGCTCCGGTCTTACCGGTAGTTCCCGGAATCTGTGTCTCAATCTGTGCCGGCTGCGGAGCCTCCGTAACACTTAAAACATACTCGGTAATCGCCACGGAATCCGATAAGGAAATGAGCTGAATATTCTCGTTATCGGAATAGGAACGACGGTCTACCGTACCGTTTAACAGCTTCTTTGTATTAAATTCGGTGGTGGTGGAAACACGATTGATTTCCTCGTTTAACTGATTAATCTCATCCTGAATCGCCGCACGGTCTTCATCGGTATTTACACCGTTTGCCGCCTGTACGGAAAGCTCGCGCATACGCTGAAGCATTGCCTCCACTTCATCCAATGCACCCTCTGCGGTCTGGATGACGGAGATGCCGTCCGCCGCATTACGGGCAGCCTGCTCAAGACCCGCAATCTGAGTTTTCATCTTTTCGGAAATAGCCAGACCCGCCGCATCATCTGCCGCACGGTTGATACGATATCCGGAAGAAAGACGCTCTAAGCTCTTATCCAGCGCACTGTTCGTCTTTCCGAGAATGTTACAAGCCTTTAAGGCCGAAATATTGTGGTTAATTCTCATATTGTCACCTGTTCCTTTCCGGGACAGCCTTGCGTATCCTTACGCAACACCTACGCCCGCTCGATTTCCATGATGTGAACAAATACCGCCTTGGAGGCCGCCAGTAACTGTGCTGTATCCGGCTTTTCACCCATCTGCGGTTCGGTGACATCTCCTTCCTTGTCAATGCCCGGAATACGGTTCACGGTATAATCGCCCATTCTTGCGTTCGGTCCGCAATATACCATGGCATCCGATACCCCTAAATCAAGTAATCGCATTGTCAGCTCCCGTTTGCTGTGTTCGAGCAGCTCGGTTCCTTCCCGGGAATCACTGCTGACAAAACAGAATATCTGATTGTCTTCTATCTGTAAGTCCGCCTGTATGTTTCCAAGCTTCACCAGCGGAATCTTTACCGATGCTTTACCACCCTCTGTTGCTTCGCTGTCCGTCTGTAAGGTAACCCGCATACTCTTTATTCCCTCTGCGGTCTCTACCGGGAAGTCGAAGCATTCCTTTCCTGCGCATTCCCCGCGTAGCTTTACTCCCATCTTAATCTGACGAAGTGCCTTTAAGTCAACGGAAGTAGGCTCGCCGTCATTCTGCATATCGTCCTCTAAGTTACGGACTGCTTTTTTCAGATTGCGGTAATAGCCTTCCGCTACCCGTACATCAAAGAGGCTTTCCGTACTGTCCGCACCGCCGGCTGCTAAAAGGGCATCGGTCTCACTATCAGCCGCTTCCACCTTCTCATCCTTGCGGAACTGCTTTAAAAGCTTTCCTAATTTTCCGTACATCTCACCGGTACCGGATAAGAACTCCTTCGCCGCCTCCACGTTGTTGGCGGTTACTACAAGGCCGAGACCTTGTAAGAATTCCGGTGCCTGCTCTGCGGTCTGTGCGGTCATCTGAAGCTGCTGTACCGCAGCTTCCGACTCTTCTACGGTCGGCGCAATGTTTTCCTTGTACATTTCATATCCGTCACTAACCGATATATCGGCAATTTTTCCCGGAATCTTAATACCGGAAAGAATTTGTGCATCGATTCTGTTGCTGTTCGGTAACATCTCGCGAACCTTCCCCATGGTCTCGTCCGCCGTCACGTCGATTCCGCCCATTTTTGCGGTACGCATGGCGGAAAGAAGATTGCCGAGGGTTAGCTCCTTACCGCTGTCCATCACGGCGCCTATGGCCGCTCCGTCGGTCTTTTCCAGTTGATTAAACAGACGGTACATTCCGATGTAAGCGGTACGCTCCTCCGGAGTCACGCCCGCACTCCGCTCCATCTTGAATAAATATCTGGCAAACTTCTCCGTATCCTGCTCAAGTCCGTCCTCCATGCGGATTTCCGCTACTCTGCGGGAAAGATTCTCTACGGTTTCGGTCAGCGGGTTAATGCCCTCGCGAATCAAACGAAGGGCCGCTGCCGGATGCATATTCTGAATTAAATCCGTTACCTTTTTATCGTATTCTTTTACTGCGTCCATATTGTTTGCGGTAAGCTCAATAGAGTTGTAAGCAAGAATTCTTACCGCGCGGAGATTCTCCGCGGAAGCCTCCATGCCGAGAGACTTTAACAGCTCCGCATTTCCCGCGAAGGCACTGTTGATAGAATCCCCCAGCGCCGCCTGCGGTCTCGTTCCCAGCATATCGTAAGCCTCGCCAGCACGCTGCATTCTTGCGCCCAGACCGGCACCCGCATTGGCCAGAGCCTCTAAGGTCACATCCTCTCTATTCGCAAAGGTTACACCGAGAGTATAGCTCGGGGACTTGGACAAATTGTCAATATTCTGCATGGTTCTGCGGAACATGTCCTCCATGGAACGATTTCCCGCAAAACCCGCCTCATCGGTATAAAAACGATAATAGTTATTTTCCAGTACACGAAGACCGTCTACCACTTTCGCAAGACCGGAGGTATCGATGCGGATACCCTGACGCTCCAAACGATACGCAGACTCCGTGGTCATTTTTAAACGAATCTCTTCCAGACGTCTCTTTGCACGAACCACACTGATATCGAAGTCCATGGAAAATCCGGATACCTCGGCAAGCACCGCCTGTTCCAAGCTGCTCGGGCGGGAATCGCTTCGTAAGTCATCCTCCGCAAAGGCAAGGTCGTTGAACGTAACGTCTTCTCTTGCCGCCTGCTGCATGGCGCGGCTTAAAACCGCCTCATTCGGCGTACTCTGTCCCGGCGCAAGCTCCTGTACCTTTTCCGCCGCCTTCTTTACATAAGCGCGCTCCACCGTATCCGGCGTAAAGTCCTTCATACGCTCCACACGCTCGGAAACTTCCGCTCTGGTAAGCAGGGTCAGATTCGCCTGAATCGGCTGCTTCCCGTCTAACATCGCCGTCACTGCCAGCTCCGCTACCTCCTCCGGGGTACGCAGCTTCACATCACTTAATTCATGCATCCGGAGAAGATTCTCCGGTGTCAACGGAAGACCGTGTTCTGTAAGCCAACGGGCATTTCCCAAATTTTCTTCATCAATCGGGAGATCCGCATTGACACAGACCTGATTCACGGACTTTGTTAAGTTTTCCCACATCTTATCGGATACCGGTGTGGACTTTACATTGCCTGCACTGTACTGCGCCATGTAAACATTCTCAATGGTGGGTGCTTTGCCGAACTTCACCATATAATACTGCACCGAATCGGACATACCGGAAAGATTTCCTGCAAACTCCACCGCCTGAAATACCTTATGCACTGTTGCATCCGTCACCGGCATTCCTGCGGCCAGTAGCTTTTCCGCAATAAATTCCGCCGCCGGATTACCCTTTAAGGCTTTTTTCGCCACGGCAATAACAGCTTCCCGTTTCTCGGCAAGCTTCGCTTTTTGTCCCTCTAAATTTTCAGCCTTTAACTCCCGTCCCAGACGAATCCGCTCGATGGCACGTTCTAACTGGGTGGCGGTCAATTCCTCTACCGTAACACCTTCCGCACGAAGGGCATCATAATCGTCCGCGGTCAGCTTCTCCGCGGATTCCTCTAAGGTCGTTTCTTCTTCCTGTATGGTTTCCGGATTCTCCTCCGGATGATTTTTACTTACATCGCCGTAGCAAATTTCCTCCTCCACATTGCCGACAGCTCCTTCTGATACACTTACCGTAATATCGGTGTTACCACCTTCCTTGGTGGCTTGTGTTGCATACACCGCGGAGAACTCTTTTCCCGCAGTGGTGGCGGAGCGTTGTACTTCTTTTTCCTTTTCCGGGGTCATACCCCCGAAGAAAGACTGGATTCCGTTCATACCAACGCCTCCTCCGTATTCCTATAATCTCTACAAATTATTTCGGCATTTTGTCCGGAATTCTTTATACATTTCTTCCGCTTCTACGGAATAGATTTATGAGGAATATTATTAAAGGAGTTTTTGCACTTATGTATCTGCCGTTTTATGAACATACCTCTTCACAATCCTACCGTTTCCGCAAACCTGTCTTCGGCCTACGGCGAAAGACAATGTCCTTTTTTTGCATCGGAGCACTGCTTCTTACCGTCTGCGGGTGTTCCGGAACAACTACGCCGTCCGGGAATACTTCACCGCAGACCTCTTTGGAAAAAACTTCAGCCGCAGAAGACTCCTTTTCCGTCTTTCTGGACGAGTTTTTTAAAGAATATGCCACCTCCGACAGCCTGTCTTTCCATTATACCGTTTCCCGGCCGGAAAAGCTGAATTTGGAACTTCCCTCTGTTTCTCTCGGGCAATTCAGCGAAGCCGCCCTATTGGCATCCAACGACACCGCGACCCGCTATCTGACCGGGTTACAAGGCTTATCCAAGGAAACACTGACCGCCGATGAACAGTTTACCTATGACCTGTTGGAATACGCGCTTACACACTCTGTTCTTCCGGAAGAGGCTCTCCTTTATGATACTCCTTTAGGCCCTACTACCGGACTTCAGACCCAGCTTCCGGTATTGCTTGCGGAATACCGGTTTGCTTCCTTAAAGGACGTAGAGGATTATTTTCTTTTACTGGAAGATATGCCCCGCTATTTTTCCGAACTTTGCGCCTTCGAAAGAGCCCGTTCCGCAGCCGGTACCGGCTCCTGTGCGGAGGTGTTGTCCCGTATTCTGTTGCAGTGCAAAGCCTTCGTGGAAGACCCGGGAAATAATTTTTTAATCGAATCCTTCCGGGACCGTCTGGCGGTCTTGCCGGAGCTTACCGCAGAACAAATCGCAGAGCTTTGTATCCGGAATCAGAATCTGGTCTTTACCAAGGTAATTCCGGCCTACGAACAGCTCATCGAAACCCTGGAAGGTCTTATCGACACCTCCGTCCCGGCGGTAGGACTGGCTGCCCTTCCCGGCGGTGCCGACTACTACGAGTCTTTGGTAAAAAGCAACACCGGTTCCGACAAATCCATGGAAGAGTTGGAACAGATGCTACAAAAGGCACTGACGGAAAACATGCGTATCATGGCCGTATTATATCAGTCGAAGACCTTACAGGAGGAACTGAAGGTATATCAAAAACAAGGGCTTTCCAT
>JAZUBD010000488.1:0-2002 GCA_045638305.1 Lachnospiraceae bacterium | reverse complement strand
TCTTTCCCAGACCGGCTTAAAGGAACTGGTATACAATGATTTTTATATCGGAGAGGACTGCGACGTGACCATTGTTGCAGGTTGCGGTATTCACAACGGAGGAGATGCGGCTTCGGAGCATTCCGGTATTCATCGTTTCTTTTTAAAGAAGAATGCAAAGATTAAATATGTGGAGAAGCATTACGGCAGTGGGGAAGGTACCGGCGAGCGTATTATGAATCCGACCACGGAGATGGTACTGGAGGAAGGCGCTTATATGGAAATGGACACCGTACAGATTAAGGGTGTGGATTCCACGAAGCGTGTCACGAAGGCAGAGCTTGGCGAGGGCGCGACTCTTGTGATTAAGGAAAAGCTCATGACTCACGGCAAGCAGTTTGCCGAGACGGAGTTTACGGTAGACTTAAACGGTGAAGGTTCCTCCGCAAACGTGATTTCCCGTTCCGTGGCAAGGGATACCTCCCATCAGGTGTTCTTATCCAAGATTAACGGAAACAATGCCTGTGCGGGTCATACGGAGTGTGATGCCATTATTATGGATTCTGCCAGTGTACGTGCGATTCCGGAGATTACCGCAAACCATCTGGAGGCAAGTCTTATTCACGAAGCAGCCATCGGTAAAATTGCCGGAGAGCAGATTATTAAGCTGATGACGCTGGGACTTACGGAAGAGGAAGCGGAAGCACAGATTGTGAACGGATTTTTAAAGTAAGGATACGTCTGTTTTGCTTGACAAAAAGGCAAAGCACGGTTAAAATAAACAAAGACCGCTATTCCGTCGGAATAACAGTCTTTGTCCGATATAAAAGGGGAGGATAAGTTTTTGCTTTCTTTTGTGTGCTTCTCTTCTGAGGGGGAGTCGGAAAAGAAGCCCCGACTGTTTTGTGTCGGTTGTACATCGTTTGATGTACCTGAGTATAGTATAGCCGGGATTACACCGCTTATACAAAAGATTTTATTTTTTTGAAAGGGACAGAATTATGAGCTTATTACAGGAGTGGCGTGAGGCCGCATATTCACTTGACATCAATTCCAAAGAGGGACAGGTATTCTGGAATAATTATTTTGTAATCGAGAAGGGCATTTACGAGCAGCTTCTTTCCGCACCGGAGATGGTAGAGGAAGGTACCGTAAAGCAGTTGGCTGAAAAGTATGAGACCCCGCTTCAGATTATGGTAGGTTTCTTAGACGGTATCAACGAGAGTCTTGTAACTCCGAATCCGATTGAAGAGATGACCGAGGATACGAAGGTTTCTCTTGCATGGGATAAGGAAAAGCTTTACTACAACATGGTAGGCGCGGATGCATCCTGGCTTTACGAGCTTCCGCAGTGGGACAATCTCCTTACCCCGGAGCGTAGAAAAGAGCTGTACTTAGAGCAGAAGAAGTCCGGTACGGTAGTAAAGGATAAGAAGATCGGTCGTAACGATCCGTGTCCGTGCGGTTCCGGTAAGAAGTATAAGAAGTGCTGCGGCGCATAATTGTGTGAACGGAGACTTCCTTTGTTAAGAAGTTATTTGGGCGGATGTCCTGTGGAAATGCAGGATATCCGCCTTCTTTGGCTTTATCGGAAATACCGTTGACAAAATAAGGGCTTTGCAATAAGATAGAAAGTGGGAAAGAGTATACCATGTATTAGGAAAGTTGGGATTGAATTATGAGTAGACGAAGTTATGGAAACGGACGACGCAGACGGAGCAGAAACCGTTATGCGGGGCCGGATTTCGGGAAATTATATAAGGAAAAGAAAAGTAACCGTTTGCTCGGTTTTTTTGTAGTGCTTCTGATTTCGGCGGGCATCGGTGTGGGAGCTTATTTTGTAGCGGATTACCATTTAGATAAGAAGGAAGCAAAGACCGAGAGTACGACGCCGACACCGGTACCGGAGGTGACGCCGGTGGTGACACAGGAGCCGGAGATAACGCCGGATGTGACCGGGATGCCGACAAGCGTGTATCCGGACGGATTTATGGCGGATTTTGCGGATACCAGAGAGCGGGTA
>JAZUBD010000487.1:0-2815 GCA_045638305.1 Lachnospiraceae bacterium | reverse complement strand
GTAAGGTTTATAATGGAATCATGATATATCAGAAACAACCCGGGAATATATATAAAGAGAGGGATTATCATGAATCGGACTTATACTATCGGAGAATTGGCGGAGTTGGCCGGAGTGTCCACAAAGACACTGCGGGTGTACGAGCGGAAAAGATTGCTTTTGCCGGAACGGAATGCGGGGAATCTATATCGCGTGTATACGGAGGCGGCAGTGCGGAAGCTGGAGCAGATTCAGCTGATGAAGTATTTGGGCTTTTCCTTGGAGCAAATCGAAGCGTTTTTGTCACGTCACGAGTCTTCCGGACGGGAGGAGATGCTGCGGACACAGAAGCGGTTGTTAGAGAAAAAGAGAGCACAACTGGATTCTGTCATTGCTTGTGTGGAACGGGCGGTGGCAGAGTGCAGAAAAGGAGCCGTGGAGGATGAAACATTTTTGCATAATCTGGGGAGTATTGTAAAAAATCAACGGTCGGATGAGCTGGTGGGACGTCTCGGGATGCATTCCGATGAGCCGCGTGGCTGGTCGGAGTTTATCTTTGACCGTGCACAGCTTAGAGCAGGCATGCAGGTGTTGGATGCGGGAGCGGGATACGGCAATCTGTGGCGCTATAATCTGCATCGGCTTCCGAAGAAGCTTCGCGTGACATGCGTGGATCAGCACAATACCCATGCGGATGGTTTTTGCGAGTATGTCAAGGAGCGGGAGGCGTCGGAAGAACTTGCCGTAGGGCAGATATCCTTTGTGTGGGAAGATTTGGAAGTTAGAAAAAGTTCAGAACAATACCATTGCATTTTCTTTAATCATGTGGCATCCTTTATTAAAGAGAGAGTGAAATTGTACCGGCGGTTTCGGGACAGCTTGCTTCCGGGAGGGACCTTTGTTTGTACCTGGGGCGGTTTGTTGCTTAATGAAAATGCAGCCGCGGTTTTGAATGGCTTTCTGGATGATGCCGCGCCGCTTGCGGCAAGACGAAAAAAGCATGAGGCCACCATACTTCAATATGAAAAGGAGCTTCGCGAGGTATTTGGAAGTGTGGAACGGCGAGCTTATGTGACGACGCTCCGGTTTGCTACGGCGGAGGACTATATGGACTACCTGTTACAGGTGTGCAGGCCTGTAGAGGCGGAGCTGGAGGAACGTCGAGAGGAGTTTTTGACGTATTTGCGTGGGCGCAAAGAGGCGGACGGCGGATATACCTTTGTGAGAGATACCTATCTGTACCGTTGTGAAGGGGAGGTGTAAGCATGCCTTCCAGAATGATTCACTATTTGGTGGTGGAGCAGGTGGCAAAAGAAGTTCCGATGCGGGATATAAACCGGTTTAGGATTGGTTCTCTTTGTCCGGATATGTCTACAAGAACGGACGATTCCAAGCACCGGACGCATTATTCGGACATTGTGGGTGATGTAAAGGGGATGAATTGGCTTCGGTTTGTCGATGCTTACAGGGAACGGATGAAAGCGGATGATCTGTATCTCGGGGTGTTATGTCACCTGATTACGGATGGAATTTGGTTTCATGAGGTCATGGAATCGCAAATCAGAGCGAAGGCTGTTTCAAAAGAAGAACGTCAGGAATTGTACAATCTTGGATATTCCGACTTTCATCGGTTAAACTATATTTTAAGAGAAGCGTTTGACCTGGAATATGAGCTTTATGAAGATCGGAACATTGAACTGGACGGTCTGCATCCGGAGCTGTATGACGACGTTATCGGTGCTTTGTACAAAGATTTTTATGAGGAGCCGCCGGCTACTAAGGAAGAGTTGACGGTGTATCCTTACGAGATGGCGGTCGCTTGTATTGAACTTTGTGTAAAGGAGTGTGTAGACGCAATCAAGGCGTTTCGGGGAGGAAAAGAGATAAGTTCTCCGGAGAAGTATTATGTGCCGGTACGGGATGCAGGAACAGATGTGGCGTTTAAAATGAGTTCATAGTAGAAAGAGTACGGAAAAAGAGGAAAAGGAGGAATGTGATGGCAAGTTTAACGGATTATCTTATTTGGCGCGGTGACATTACTTTTGATCAGGTGCCGTTAAATGTGGTAGATGCACTACTGTTGTCGCAGATGTCCTATCTGAATTTGCAGGGGATTATCGGGAAAGCGGAGCGAAAAAAAGAGTGTACGCTGGCTTATGCGGCGAAACGTTTCTGGCAACTACATACGGAAGAGGAATTTGAAGACTGTCTGTCCTTTGCGGTTCGTTCCGCGGGAGTATTATTGCGGGACATGGCAAAAACGAGACGCTTTCGAGACTTGATTTTGCGGAATTATGTGAACCGGAACGATTTGACCATGGAGGAACAGTTTACGGCGGTGGAAATCGTACTTGGGAAAAGAGAAAGTTTTATTTCCTTCGGCGGAACCGACGATACGTTAATCGGTTGGAAGGAAGACTTTAATATGTGTTTTTTGTCTCCGATTCCGGCACAGCTGGATGCGAAATCATATTTGGAAACCGTGCTTCTCAGTGGAGGAAGAAAGGTATATATCGGAGGGCATTCCAAGGGTGGTAATCTGGCAGTGTATTCCGCAGTAAAATGTAAAAAGCTGTTTCGTAGAAATATTTTACAAGTGTATAATTTCGACGGACCGGGCTTTAATAAAGAATTCATCGAGAGTGAGCGATATCAGGAGATGAAAGAACGGATTGAAACCTGGGTACCGGAGTCTTCTGTGGTGGGGATGCTTTTGGAGCATGAAGAGGATTATCAGGTGGTAAAAAGCTCCCAAAACGGCTTCATGCAGCATGATGCTACTTCCTGGGAGGTGCTGGGGGCGGAGTTTATCAGACTTCCGGCGGTCAAAGAGAGC
>JAZUBD010000486.1:0-3974 GCA_045638305.1 Lachnospiraceae bacterium | reverse complement strand
TAGAATCCATCATTACAAATGACTTATGGAGGTAATTTATGAGACATTTAATCAGCCCGTTAGATTTATCGCCGGACGAGCTTTCCGATTTGCTCGACCTCGCACAGGATATTTATTCCGCTCCGGAGAAGTATTCCCATTGCTGTGCCGGCAAGAAATTAGCGACTTTATTTTACGAACCAAGTACACGTACCCGTCTCAGTTTTGAAGCTGCGATGCTGAATCTCGGAGGTAGTGTTCTTGGTTTTTCTTCTGCCGATTCATCCTCTGCGGCAAAGGGAGAAAGTGTAGCGGATACCATTCGCGTCATGTCCTTCTACGCAGACATCTGTGCCATGCGTCATCCGAAGGAGGGTGCTCCGTTAGTAGCGTCCATGCACTCTTCCATCCCGGTGATTAATGCCGGCGACGGCGGTCACAACCACCCGACCCAGACGCTCACCGACCTGCTTACCATTAAGAGTTTAAAGGGACACTTAGACGGTCTCACCATCGGCTTCTGCGGCGACCTGAAATTCGGTCGTACCGTACACTCCTTAATCAATGCCATGGTGCGTTATCCGAATACAAAATTCGTGCTGATTTCCCCAAAGGAGCTGCAGGTACCGGCTTACTTAAAGGAAGAAACCTTGGATGCCTTAAACATTCCGTACGAGGAGACCTCTAATCTGGAAGAAGCACTTCCGAAGCTGGATATCCTCTATATGACCCGTGTACAGAAGGAACGCTTCTTTAACGAGGAGGACTATATCCGCTTAAAGGATACCTTTATCTTAGACAAGCATAAAATGCAGCTGGCAAAGGAGGACATGCTGGTGCTCCACCCGCTCCCGCGTGTCAACGAAATTTCTACCGAAGTGGACGATGACCCGCGTGCCGTATACTTCAAGCAGGCGAACTTCGGTGTATATGTCCGCATGGCACTCATTATGACCTTGCTTGGAATCAAATTGGACTAAACGTATGCAGAAAGGAGAATCCCTATGTTAAATATCGGAGGAATCAATCGGGGCGTTGTTATGGACCACATCGTTGCAGGCTGTGCCATGGATATCTATCACTACTTAGAGTTAGACAAAACAGACGCCACCGTAGCGATTATTAAGAATGCCAAAAGTAATGTGATGGGAAAGAAAGATATCATCAAGATTGAAGGATACACAGATTTTGACTTTGATGTTCTCGGTGTCATCGACCCGAACATTACGATTAATATTATCAAGGACGGCGTAATTGCCGAAAAGAGAAAGCTGAACTTACCGGAGCGCGTTACCAACATCATCCGCTGTAAGAATCCACGCTGTATCACTTCCATCGAGCAGGAGCTCCCGCACCGCTTTAAGCTGACGGACCGCGTAAAAGGAGTATACCGTTGCGAGTACTGCGAGCAGAAGTTTAAAAAGGACTAGAACACACGGGGCTGTCGCACAATGAATGCGCAGCCCCACTCTTGCTTATCTGCATATAAAAAACGTCGGTCTCTTATTTTTTTAACAAATATGAATTCGCCGATGCCTTTCGCATTATCCTCTTTTCTCGTACTCCGGATAGAGTCTTTCTAATTACTTCGCCACATATACGATTCAGTGACGCAACCGCCCTGATGCGGCATCCATGCCTTATGGCGGGCTCGCCCGGACCTCCTGTCCGGACGTTGCTGACAGCCTTCGAAGTAATAAGAAAGTCTACTATCCTGCGTAAAGTTCAAAGCGAATAATGCGAAAGGCACCGGCTATAGTTCAGATGAATGTAAAAATATAAGAGACCGACTTTTATGCATATGCAAGGACTACGCAAGAGTTCGCCACGCCCGATGCCGCTGCGCATTCGCTTATGTGCGACACCCCATCCCTTTACACAAAAAGGGCATCTTCACCTGAAGATGCCCCATTCTTTCCCTTGATCTACTCCGTTACATATTCATAACCGTCGATAAACTCGCCAAAGGTGTTATAACCGTGTTCATCATTGATAATGTAAGTTTCGTACACCTCATTAAAGGTTTCATAGCCGATATACGTCAAGTTATCCTTTGTAAAGGTATCCCCGGACACTCCCCACCAGGAAAATTTACCCGGTTCGGAATACTTTTCATATACATAGGAACCATCCGCTGTCTGCTTCCAATTTTCAAACTTTATTGTATAATAACACTGGAACGGCTCCTGTCCCGGCTGCTCTACCGATATCTCATAAAACAAAGTAATATAATTCGGTGAATATCTCCGTGTATTCATATCCTCTGCTGTGGTTTTTCCGAATGCACGTCCGATATACTTCACATCCTTTAACGCTTCCGGCGACTCCCAGTCAGCAGTCATATTTTCAAGAAGATACGTTCTCCACTCTTCATAAATCTCTGTCCATTTCTCTTCCGGAATTTCGTCGTATTCCCATATCAGCGTATCCAATCCACTCACAACAAAAGTTTTACTGGTGACCTCCGGGATCTCATTGTATTTCGTTATACAGCGTTCCAAACTATACTCGTTGATTTCCACCGTTACTTTATCACCGTTTGATAAAAAACTGGATTTCTGAGAAGCATCCGACTCCTCATGTTTTATTGCTCTGAAATCTAACTCATCGTATTTCGTTGCCTTATCATCCAACATTACGGTTCCGAACGGTGCATTACCGGAAAACGTCACCTTTAATCCTTCAAAGGCATCGAATGTCGTCAGCTCCTGTAATCCTTCTACAATATAATCCTTCGTAAGCTCCTTCGGCATAATACCTGCAGCAATACAATAGGACATATACCCCTCTGCTATAGCAACGGTAACAACGTCGCCGTTCTTTAATTTCGTTCCTTCAGGAAAAATAAAAGCAAACATATCATACTTCCGATTTTTCAAGTCGAAATTCGCCGTAGCATAACCGGACGGACCATCAAAGGTCACTTCGATTCCCGCAAAGGCATCCACAAGCTCCAATTCCGTCAATCCCTTTACCGTTTCGGTAATATCAGAATATACAAACTTCACCTTGTATTTATCCTCAATCTTCTTTGCGGATACATCCCAGCTAAAGGTAATTTCATCACCGTTAGTTAAATTCTTATCCTCGGATAAGTCTCCGTCAATGGCGTCCTCCATATCATCCAGAAAATCTTCCCCATCTCCGTCCAAAAGATCATCGTCGTCAAAACCGAAAATCTCGTCATGGTCAGAAATTAAATCTACATAATCGATTTCACAGCGTGCGGTACCGGATCCGCTCACTCCTTCAAACTCCACATCAACATACTCGTTCAAACTGATTTCCTCGGCACACCCTGCAAAAAGAAATGCCATACATACCACTAAAAACATTAAGACTCTCTTTTTCATACGTCTCTCCTCATTTGAATTTTTTTACGAAGGAATTATATAATATTACATCATTCTTGTCAATAGAACTTTTGCGTGCAGGTCTCGCACTTCGCGACTCCGTCGCTCAGTCGTGGACGCGTTCGCATGACTACGATTTTGCGTGCAGGTCTCGCGCTTCGCGCTTTCCCACGCACTTCGCGACTCCGTCGCTCAGTCGTGGACGCGTTCGGATTTCGCCGACTTTTGCAAGTACACTTGCAACGTCGTCTCAATGCTCACTTTGTCTGCACGCAAAAAGAAAGCCGGGCCACAGCCCGACTTCCTCTTTTCCTCTGAATACTACTTTCTTAAGCCCAAACGCTCGATCAAAGAACGATATCCCTCAAGATCGTTCTTCTTTAAGTACTCTAACATACCACGTCTCTGACCAACCATCTTTAAGAGACCACGACGAGAGTGGTGATCCTTCTGGTTAACCTTTAAGTGCTCAGTGAGCTCGTTGATTCTTGCGGTAAGAATTGCAATCTGAACCTCCGGAGAACCGGTGTCGTTTGCGTTTCTTCCGTATGCTGCGATAATCTCAGCCTTCTTTTCCTTGCTAATCATAATAGCAACCTCCTAATAATTTGTAATCGCCTGCCACTAAGAAAGGGGTTGGAG
>JAZUBD010000485.1:0-2364 GCA_045638305.1 Lachnospiraceae bacterium | reverse complement strand
ACGATATGACCACCAGCACTATCACAACCCACTTTGACTATCATTCTATCGACCATAACCTGCTTAAGCTTGATATTCTCGGGCACGATGATCCGACCATGATTCGTCGTTTGGAGGACTTGACGGGCGTGGATGCAAAGCAGATACCGTTAGATGATAAGAAGGTCATTTCCCTGTTCTCCTCCACGGAGGCACTGGGGATTACGCCGGATGATATCGGTGGTTGTGACCTCGGCAGTCTCGGACTTCCGGAGCTTGGTACGCCGTTTGTTATGCAGATGCTACGTGATACGAAGCCACAAAGCTTTTCGGACATGATTCGAATTTCCGGTCTGTCTCACGGTACGGACGTTTGGTTAAACAACACCCAGCTGCTGATTCAGGAGGGAAAGTGTACCCTATCCAATGCCATCTGTACCCGAGACGATATTATGGTATTTCTGATTTATCAGGGAGTGGAAAACGGATTGGCCTTTAAAATCATGGAGAGTGTGCGAAAGGGTAAGGGACTGACGCCGGAGATGGAAGAGGCCATGATTGCCCAGGGCATCCCGGACTGGTATATCTGGTCCTGTAAGCAGATTAAGTACATGTTCCCGAAGGCCCATGCGTGCGCGTATGTTATGATGGCCTTTCGTGTGGCTCACTTTAAGATTTACTATCCGTTAGCGTACTATGCGGCGTTTTTCGGAATCCGTGCAAAGGCCTTCAGTTACGAAACCATGTGTCTCGGCAAAGAGGTACTGGAGCGTAATATGAAGGAAATCAAGAAAAAGATGGATACAAAGACCGCTTCTCCGAAGGATGAGGACTCCTACAACGATATGAAAATCGTGCAGGAAATGTACGCGAGAGGCTATGATTTTATGCCGATTGATTTGTTCCGGGCAAAGGCCCATGCCTTCCAGATTATCGACGGAAAGCTGATGCCGTCCTTTGACAGTATCGACGGTGTGGGCGAGACAGCGGCAGAGCAGATTGAGGAGGCGGCAAAGGATGGTCCGTTCCTGTCCCAGGACGATTTCCGTACCCGTTGTAAAATCAGCCAGACCATTGCGGACCAGATGGCGGATTTGGGACTTCTTGGCGATATTCCGAAGTCCAACCAGATGTCGCTGATGGATTTGTTTTCAATGTAAGAGCCGGTAATATATGAGGTATTTAGAGGTGTGAATGAGATTTTTTCGGGCAGATTTTGCCGGAATGATAGGAGGGAGCTTATGAAATGGAAAGGTTACAAAAGAATAGTACCGGTTTTTGCATGTATTCTGTGTCTTGCGATGTCCGGGTGCTCCGAAAAAGAAAAAGACAAGAAACAGGTTGGTGAGACCAAAATCACAGAGTCAGCTCCGGAAACTACGGGAGCCGTTGAAAATGCCGGAAATGCTGAAGGGGTCGGAATTGCACAGAACGTCGTCGGCGCCGGAGAGGGTGAAAAAGTGGAGAACACCGGAAACGAAGGCTCCGGTGGCAACGTTGGGACGAACGGAAATTCGGAAACACTCGGTTCCGAAATGCAGGGAATGTCTACGCTTGCAAAAGCGGATTTTAACGGAGACGGGATAGAGGATTCTGTTTGCGCAAAGGAAATCGACAAGTCCGGCATGATGAGGGATTTGTATGTGATACTGCAAATGGAAAAGGGACAGGTTTCTGTAAAGGTTCCGGAGACAGTCACCATTACTTGCTATCAGGAGAGTAGTACGGAATTCCGGATTTCTTGTGACGGCCTATACCTCGGAACCACAACCTTGGATGAGAAGCCGGCTCACGGTACTTTGGGGCCCTATTTAGAAAAGACGATGGGGATGAACAAGTTCGGAGATAGTTATGAATTTACCATAAACGGTAGAGAGTTTTCGCTGTTAGATGCGGAATGCCACGGAGGGTATTCTATCTGGTGCAGAGGGAAGTTCTATGTGGAAGGGAAGGAATTTGCGGCGTCTTGGACGCAGGAATACAGTCTGGGCAAATGGGTGCTTACTTCTATGGAACTTCCGATTTGGAATGTGAACGGAACCAACACCGGTTGGGGCTTGGGCAAGGGAGAAATGTCGGAAACAGAGAAAAAACGGCGGTATGTCGGATATCTGGATGAAGCCTTCTGTTATCGGGATAAAGATATTTTGGAAGACTTTGACGGTGACGGAACCCTTGACCGTATTTGGAGAGATCGTTCAGACAAAGAGAGCTATACCATTCATTTCGGAAACGGGGAAACACTATTAGTTACAGAAAATGCAATCGGGGAATGGATTGACTGGAATGTGTGGCAGGCAAACGAGGAGACGACAATGTTTTTGTTTCGGGAATCCGGTTCGGGTACCGGTGGAGGCTGGACGATACTGCATCTTTTTATGCAAA
>JAZUBD010000484.1:0-4528 GCA_045638305.1 Lachnospiraceae bacterium | reverse complement strand
TGGCCTCCGACTTCCTCCGGTGGGTGCGTCATCCAATTGTCTGGTACACTTTCGCGCCCACAGCTCCGGATAACGGTCTTGAACCTCCTCTCGGGTCAATCCTTCATATACCCCTACGCAAACCTCCCGAAACTCGTCCATTACCACCATCGGTATATCCCGATGATATTCCGCCACTTGCTCCGCCGTCATTCTCGCCCGTAATAACGATGACGTCACAATCACGTCAAACTGCTCTCCCTCTAATTTCTTCGCAAGTTCCTTTGCCTGCTCAATTCCTCTTTCATTTAAAGGCACATCCGTCTGCCCCGCGTATCGCTTTTCTACGTTAAACTGCGTTTCTCCGTGGCGCACTACATACAAAATCATAATCTCCACCTCCACTTTTTAGTATACAACTTCTTTTCATAATTCGCAAGAACTTTTGTTCGATTATATTAGATGTCTTTCGTTTTTCTTCCCGATACAACATGAAAAACCGCCCCCTTATCGCTATCCTGCATATTGCCGCATCGATATATAAGCGAATACCCCCTCTGTACTATATCAAATTCATCGTCCAGCAAATCGATACCATGCAAAACGCTTCTGAAATACCTCTCTTTCTCCTTCTCTGTTATTGGAAATGGCGCATTCGACTGAATCACAAAATGTATCTCCCAATTAGGTTCAGGATGCTCCAAAATACAAATATCCCTGTCACTATGAACGACACCTTCAGCCTGCTCCCCGGCGAAGTATTCCTTTACAATTTCATGATTCGTAAACATATGAAAATGTACCTGTTGCACTTCCTGCCTTTTTCCTCCGTTAGCGACAATGGCAAAAGAATCATTATATTCCGGATGCATCATGGATATGTCCTTTGTAACATCCAAGAGTTTCACAAAATATTTACTATAACGCTCTAACTCCATTTGTTGTAAATTCTTTATTGCTCTTTTCGGTGAGATGATTATATGATTTTCATAGGAGGGACGCAGATGATAAAACGCAAGAATTTCCTTGCTATTATATACTTTCTTCACAGGAATAGCCCAACTACCGTACCGAATTGCAGTTCCTACAATCTTGCCCATAAAGGGAGTTTTCGCAATATCAAACAGTAACTTCTTAAACATCTTTCCACTCCTCCACAATCGGAATATGTGTTGCCGCAACCTTCACCTCCTGCAATTCCTCCCTGCCATGAAAACGCAACTCCCGCGACTCTTCACTGCATACCAATTCTGGCAATTCTGTTAATCTCACACGATACACCACTGTAATGATTCTCCATACATTTCCGTCCGGATAACTTGCGATGCGGGATGGGTCATCGTAAATTTGATAAAGTTCCAACTGTTCTTCCTTTATCACCAGTCCCGTTTCTTCCAATACCTCACGGATTGCCCCTTCTACGAATCGCTCCCCGACTTTCAGTCCTCCGCCGATCACTGCCCAAGTATCACTGTCTGCCCGATGTTCCAATAACAATTTCCCGTCACATTCCAGCAAAACACACGTCCCGATACGGTTTCCGTTCGGTTGCGGCGCGTTCTCGTCTCTGTAGTAAAATTGTGCTTGTGCCATTGTTATTCCTCCGTTTCTCTGTACTCTATAACACAAGCATACAACCTTTCCCCAAGGACAAGTCAAGCCCCTTTACCGGGACAAAATACCCATGTTACTGTCAGACAATACCTTGTTAAATCCCAAATTTTATGCTATAATATTTTATATAATCATTTCCCTTGGTGCAACTCTTGCGGTTTTGTATTTTTATTCAGACTACAGACCACCAAGAGAGGAAGGAGTACATTATGAATAAGAATCAATCTACACAAAAAAAGAAATCCGCACTTCTGGATTTTAAGGGTCTACGCATTGAGGCGCGCTTGAAAAAGGCCTTTAATATCATCATTTCCATTGCCGCAATCGGCCTAATCATCGGCATTTTTTGTCTTGTGATTGTAGTTTCAAATTTTGAACGGGCAATGAAAAATTATGCATTACCGCAAGGCGACATTGCTCTGTTCATGAATGAATACGCAGAGTGCCGCTCCAATATGCGCGGTATTATCGGCTACGAGGATCAAACGGAAATCGACCTTTTAGTGACAAAGCACGATACCCGCGTTAAAAATACATACGACCGTCTGGATGCTATCAAAGCCACAATAGTGACCAAAGAAGGAGAAGCAGCCTATGCCAAGATAAAAGAGGCCCTGGATGCCTATTTCAAAAAAGAGGCAGAGGTCATCACCCTCGGTGCCACCACCGACCAGGAGCTTTGCCGTCAGGCACAACATATGGCCATTGAAGAACTGACCCCGTTATATGAAGACCTGGATAATGCCACGTTGAAGCTTATGCAAATAAATATTGAAAAAGAGCATAGTATGGAAATCGTTTGTGAGGCACTTGAAGCTACGGCCATTATTCTTCTGATTGCACTTGTCATTGTCACCGCAGTCATCTCCAAGCGTATTGCCACTATCATCTCCAAAGGCATTGCAAAACCGTTGGCCCAGCTTGAGGACCGCTTTGATTCATTCGCAAAAGGTGACATTAAAACACCGTTCCCGACTTCTACCGCCGAGGACGAAATTGCGGGACTTATGAATACTTCTCACGACATGGCGGAGCGTTTGCAAACGATTATCCTGGATATCGAACGGCTTGCCGGAGAAATGAGTCACGGTAACTTCAATGTAACCTCCGATTGCGCAGATGCCTACTGTGGAGATTTGGAAACATTATTTGTTTCCATCAACGAAATGAGCACCAATGTAAGCCGTGCATTACGTGAAGTAGAGTCTGTTTCCGACCAGGTAAATACCGGTGCAAGCAACCTAGCCGAAGCTGCACAAAGTCTTGCGGAAGGTGCTACCGACCAGGCAGCTTCCGTGGAGGAGATGCTTGCCACCATGGATACGGTATCGGAAGGTTTAAAGCATACCGTTGCCAGCGTAGATGAAGCTTATCAGCAGGCTCTTCAGTGTGCAAACGACGCAAAACTCAGTTATGATGAAATGCACAACATGTTAGAGTCCATGAACCGTATCAATATTACTTCGAAGAAAATTGAAAATATTATAACAGAAATTGAAAGCATCGCCAGCCAAACCAATCTTCTCTCCTTAAATGCATCCATCGAAGCAGCAAGAGCGGGGGAAGCCGGTAAGGGCTTTGCGGTAGTTGCCGATGAGATTCGTCAGTTAGCGGAACAAAGTGCCAAGTCTGCAGTCGGCACCAGAGAACTGGTTAATAACACTTTATATGAAATCGGCGAAGGAAGTAAGATTGCTCACAAAACTGCCGATGTCTTAACCGGTGTAGTAAATGCCATCCAGCAAATTGCGGAAACCTCTAAGACCTTATCCGAGAATTCTCAGGTTCAGGCGGACTCCGTAGAACAGGCCGACCTGGGTATTGCACGCATTTCCGAAATCGTACAGTCCAACTCCGCCGCCGCGCAGGAATCCTTTGCTACCAGCGAAGAACTATCCGCGCAGGCTGTAACGATGCATGAATTGGTAGCCCAGTTCCGATTAAAGGAAGAGTAATTCGTTTGACTTTTATGTGCACAGATCCTCCTACAAAAAGGAGACCCGTTTCTGGGTCTCCTTTCTTATATTTTCACATATTCTATTCTGCTATTTTACCGAATTCCGTATCTCTCAATAACATAGTCCATATCCTTGTCACCGCGGCCGGAGAGGTTAATCAGCACAGAACCCTTGCCCATCTTCTTTGCAAGCTTCATACCGTATGCTACCGCATGAGCACTCTCGATTGCCGGAATAATACCCTCTAAGCGGGATAAGGTAAAGAATGCGTCGATGGTCTCTTCATCGTCTACCACATCATACTTAACTCTTCCGATGTCACGAAGGAATGCGTGCTCCGGACCGGAGGACGGATAGTCAAGACCGCTGGCAACGGAATATACCGGAGCCGGCTCACCGTTCTCATCCTTAAGCATAATACTGTTAAAGCCATGCATAACACCTTCCGTACCATACTTTAAACTTGCTGCATGGTCTCCAAGCTTCGGACCGCGTCCAAGCGGCTCCACACCGTAAATGTCTACCGGATCGTTTAAGAAGCCTGCGAACATACCTGCCGCATTAGAACCGCCTCCCACACATGCAACCACTGCATCCGGAAGCTCACCGGTCATCTCCAAGAACTGCTCTCTTGCCTCAATACCTACGATGCTCTGGAAATCACGTACCATTAACGGGAACGGGTGCGGTCCTAATACAGAACCGATACAGTACATGGAATTCTTGTAATCCTTTGCATATGCCGCAAATGCCGCATCTACCGCTTCCTTTAAGGTCTGAAGGCCTTCGGTAACCTCTACCACGTTTGCACCGAGAATCTTCATACGAGCCACATTCGGAGCCTGCTTCTTAATATCCACGGCACCCATATAAATGTCACACTCAAGACCGAAGTAAGCCGCTGCCGTAGCAAGCGCCACACCGTGCTGTCCCGCACCGGTCTCGGCAATCACCTTCTTCTTGCCCATGTATTTGGC
>JAZUBD010000483.1:0-4492 GCA_045638305.1 Lachnospiraceae bacterium | reverse complement strand
CGACACAATGTCGAACCCCATTTCATGGAAGAGGTAATTTGAAATGACCCCACCTCCGTACTACCGACCCCACCTCCATACCCGAAACAAGTACACAGGTGTTTCCAAAACGGCAACACATAGAACCTTTAACGGATAATTTGACGATATTTCCCAAAAGTGGTATAATATCGTAAAACCTGCAAGGAGGTGTTGCTATGCCGGAAAAGAAAAGCATAGTGAATATTAAGTCGGTGATTTGTTTATTGCTTTCGGTGGCTTGCATTGCCGGAGTTGTGTGGTATGCTTTTTATGCACATTCGCAAAGAGAAAAAGAAAAGGCAGTTCCGGCGGAAATATACGACATTGGGGAGTACGTTATAAAGGTTTTAGATTTATACCTTGAAGGAAGCGCAACGAGGGAAGATACTATTGAAAAGTTGGAAGATGTAAAAGTGGAGTATGAGGACAAGGAAGAAGCAGATTATTTGGTGCTTTCCATGGAGATTACAAGCGCAAGGGCGAATTTGCTTTTTAATGAGATTTCAAAAGTTAAAGAATCAAGGAATGAGATTGCAGAAATGATAGGTTATAGATAGGAAGTTTGGAGGCATCCGGCAGTGTGTGTCGGGTGCTTTTTTTTGAAAATAAAGCTTGACTTTTGTGGATACATATATTATCATATATTTGTGGATACAAAATAGAGAGGAGGTTTGCAGTATGTCTCCACGAACTGGAAGACCGACAGAAGACCCCAAAAATCTTAGTACCCGGGTTCGATTTTCCAAGGATGATGTTGCAATGTTGGAGTTTTGTTGCAAGGAAACTGGAATGAAAAAATCCGAAGTTATAAGAACGGGAATAAAAAAGGTTTATGAAGAATTAAAAAAATAGAGCGTCACGCCCCGACCAAAGTTTGTGACACTCTACAAGACACCAAGAAGCTAAAGCAACTTGATAAATCTATCATATCAAAGTTCTCGGCTTCTTTCAACCGTATTTTTACAAATGAAAGGAGTATTTTATTTATGTGTGATTCCCAAAGATTATTAGAAAACTGTGAGAAAGAAAGAGAAGAAATGGTGCAGTTATACCGTGAAGGCATTGCAAGAATATTTGCAGATGTCACAGAGCCTAGAGTACTGGAATATTTTTACTATTTCATTCATGCAAAGTTAGGAAAGGTATTGCCGGAAGAGGTGTTGCCGGGTGCAGAGCGTTCTTAAAGTGAACTATATCGACAAGCTGACTGCTTCAGAATGGAAAGTAATTCACGGTGTACTGGAAGAGGAAAGGCAGGCAGAAAAGGAGGTGCGAATCTATGGCAGAGAAGCGAAAGGATAACAGAGGAAAGAAAGTTTTAGAAAAAGGATATAGTCAGTATAAGGATGGTTTGTATTGCTACCGTTACCGTTTGGACGGCAAGACAAAGGCAATCTATGACAGAGACCTAGACAAACTTAAAAGGAAGGTTGCGAAGATTAAGAAGGACATGGAAGACGGTATAAATTTTACAGCCGCCGACAGAATGACCCTAAACGCAATGTTTGATAAGTATATCGAGGGCAAGAAGCGCATTCGGGAAAGTACACGGATGAATTACACATATCTTTATGACAGATTTGTCCGAGAGGGTTTAGGAGAGAAGAGGCTTGCTAAGATTCGTTTCTCGGATATGCAAAACCTTTACAATGATTTACTGGAAGATACTTTGACAATCGGCACTCTTAAGATTCTTCATAACGCTTTGCATCCGGCTTTTGATTTGGCTGTGAGAGACCAAATTATAAGAACCAACCCGACAGACGGACTTTTAAGGGAGATTGCAAACACTCACGAAACGAAGCAAGAGAAAAAATTTGCAATGACACAACAAGAGCAGGCGGCCTTCTTGGCATGGGCCAGAAAAAGCCCGGACTATTGTGTATATGTTCCGATGTTTGTTACATTCTTAGGCACTGGATTGCGTGTTGGTGAATTGTTGGGGCTTACATGGGCGGATATAGACCTTAAAAACGGCGTTATTCACGTAAATAAGACACTTACCTATAAAGTGTGGGAAGATGGCAAGGCGGCTTTTAGAATCCATCCTACGAAGACAGGAGCAGGCACAAGAGATATTCCGATTCTCACGGAGGTTCGCAATGCGTTGCTGGAACAGAAAAAGGAGCGGTTGCGTTGCGGAATGTGTGAAACTGTGATTGATGGGTACAAAGATTTTGTTTTCCCGAACTCTCGGAATCATGTTCACAAGCCGAACACCATAAACAGAGTTATTGATAGTATTATCAAGTGGGCTAATAAGGAAGAGGAAGAGAACGCAAAAGCAGAGGGCAGAGAGCCGTTGTTGATTCGTCACTTCTCCGTGCATTGTTTCCGGCACACTTTTGCAACCTTTCTTTGTCGGCATGAATCCAATCTTAAGACCATTCAAGAGATTATGGGACATTCGAGCATCAAAGTGACAATGGACGTATATGCGGAAGCTACCGAGGAAGCAAAGACGGAATCTTTTAAAAGCCTTGACGCTAAATTCAAAATCGGATAAAATTATTTTCGTGGGATTTGTCCGAATTGCAAACACAATTATTTTATGCAAGATTCTATGCAACGGATATACAAATCTATGCAAAAATCTATGCAAATTTTTTGAACAGTGACAACGAAAGACGAAATAAGACAAAAATACAAACATGCTGAAAAACTTGATTTTAAAGGCTTAGGGGCAATGATGAAGAAAGACGAAAGAAAACAGAAACATTCAACAAGAAGGAAATCATCGCAGCTGAGTAATTCACTTAAAAGCGCATAAATCCAAGGGTTTTAGTGATAAGGCCCTTGGATTTTTTGTTGTATCAAAACAAGTAAACTTTGTCTCGAAGTTTTGCTTGCTTTTTAAACTTTGTTATGATAAACTGATGATGAAAAGAGAGACGTTGTAGCGTTCTTGTTTTCAATACAATTCTGTAAAATTCCCCATGTTAGATTGTAAAAAATATTGAATAAGAGATAAAGCGTAGTCATGAATGTAATGTGATATCCGGTATCACAAGGAGGTTATATGGAGAAGTATCTTGAGATGACAATTACACAATTAAAGGAAGAAGCGAAGAATCGCGGTCTTAAGGGGATCTCTGCGATGAAAAAGCAGGAACTGGCAGAGCTTCTTTCTAATGTAGACAAGATGTTGGCGCAGAAGCAGGAAAAGAAGGCAGAAGCACCGGCAGCAAAGGCAGAGAAGGCGCCTGCTACGGCACAGGAAAAGGCTCGTGAAGGTGCGGAGCGCTCGGTATTGTCCCGCCCGGCACCGGCTCGTCCGCAAGGAAGCCAGGAACGCCCGATGCAGTCTCGCCCGCAGGGAAGTACGGAGCGTCCGGCGATGTCCCGTCCGGCTTCGGTCCGTCCGCAGGGAGGTCAGGAGCGTTCGATGCAATCTCGTCCGCAGGGGAGTCAGGAGCGCCCGATGCAGCCACGCCCGCAAGGGAGTCTGGAGCGTCCGCAGGGAGTGGGAGAACGTCCGGCTATGCGTCCGCAGCCGGAACAGCCGCGTCCGGTAGAGCCACCAAAGCCGGTACAGGAAGGCACGGCAGAGAGCGCACCGCAGCAGGGCCATCGTTTTGACCCGGAGAAAGCCAGTCCGGAGGATATTAAGCGTTTGGACAGCGGAGAGACCCGTAAGGGTATCTTAGAGGTTATGCCGGATAATTTCGGATTTATCCGTTGCGACAACTTTTTGCCGGGGGACAACGATGTATATGTGTCCCCGTCCCAGATTCGTAAGTACGGTTTAAAGACCGGTGATATTGTATGCGGAAATACGAAGATTCGTATGCAGAACGAGAAGTTTTGCGCACTTTTGTATATTAAGGATGTAAACGGACTGCCGGCGGAGGTAATTGCAAAGCGGAAACGTTTTGAGGATTTGACTCCGATTTTCCCGAATGAGCGTATCCATTTGGAGACACCGGGGTGCAGTCTTTCCATGCGTATGGTGGATTTGATTTCTCCGATTGGTAAAGGACAGAGAGGTATGATTGTGTCCCAGCCGAAGACCGGTAAGACGACACTACTTAAGCAGATTGCAAAGGCTATCACAAAGAATCATCCGGACATGAACATGATTATTTTGCTGATTGATGAGCGTCCGGAGGAAGTAACGGATATTAAGGAATCCATTGAGGGAGATAAGGTAGAGGTTATCTACTCCACCTTTGATGAGCTTCCGGAGAATCATAAGCGTGTATCCGAGATGGTAATCGAGCGTGCAAAGCGTCTCGTTGAGCAGAAGCAGGATGTGGTGATTTTGCTTGACAGTATTACCCGACTGGCCCGTGCGTACAACCTGACGGTGGCACCGAGTGGTCGTACTTTATCCGGTGGTCTTGACCCGGCGGCGCTTCATATGCCGAAGAAGTTTTTCGGTGCGGCAAGAAATATGCGTGAGGGTGGCAGTTTGACCATTCTTGCGACAGCTCTTGTAGATACCGGCAGCCGTATAAGTCGGAGGCCAAGC
>JAZUBD010000482.1:0-4908 GCA_045638305.1 Lachnospiraceae bacterium | reverse complement strand
ATTATCGTGGAAGGTAAGATTGTTGCGGGTGCCTTCGGAGCCGGCGGAGAACTGGGCCATATGGTGATGAACCCGCAGGAAACCGTGCAGTGCGGTTGCGGCGGTTACGGACATTTGGAACAGTATGCGTCCGCTACCGGTATTGTGCGCATGGCAAAGAAGCTCCTTTCCGAGAGGTCGGATGCATCCGTACTTCGCAGTATCGAACCGCTTACCGCAAAGGATGTGTTTGATGCGGCAAAGGCAAAGGATGCTGTGGCAGTCGAGCTGGTAGAAGAGTTAGGCGAAGTTTTGGGAAGAGCATTGTCCCATGTGGCGGCGGTAACCGATCCGGAGGCCTTTGTCATCGGCGGTGGTGTTTCTCGGGCAGGTGAGATTTTAACAAAGACCGTAGAGCGTCATTATAACAAGGGTATTATGAAGGCGTTGCAGGGTAAAGAATTCCGCCTTGCTACTTTAGGAAACGATGCGGGGATTTACGGCTGTGCAAAATTGGTTTTAGATCGTTTGGAAAAATAAAGGGGGAAATGATTTGGAAGCTTTTTACGAAGAACTCTGTAAGATTGTAACGGAAGAGGGAAGTGTTCTGCGCGAGGAGCCTATGAAGAATCATACAACATTTCGTGTAGGAGGTCCGGCGGAATACTTTGTGACGATAGGTACAACAGCGCAGTTACAGGCGGTAATCCGACTTTGTAACCGTAGCAATGTGCCGTGGTTTGTATTGGGAAACGGCAGTAATCTGCTTGTGTCCGATGCGGGAGTCAAGGGTGTGGTATTACGTCTTGCCGGGGAGTTTACCCAGTGTGAGATTAAAGAAAATGTGCATAACGGAAGTGCGGATGCGGTGGCAGGCGGAGGAATGCTGCTTTCTGCGTTTGCCATGCAACTGGCAAAGAAGGGCTTTTCCGGGTTTGAGTTTGCGGCCGGGATTCCGGGAAGTGTAGGCGGTGCGGTGATGATGAATGCCGGAGCCTACGGAGGGGAAATCAAAGACTGCATTACGAAGGCAGAGATTGTAACCGCAGAGGGAGAATATAAGGTTCTTTCTGCAGAAGAACTTGATTTGTCCTACCGTCACAGTGTTTTATGTGAAATCAAAGGCATTGTGACAAAGGCATGGTTTTCTTTCCCAATCGGTTCCAAGCTCTATATCCTTTCCAATATTGAGATGTTAAACCGGAAACGTAAGGAAAAGCAACCGTTGGAGTATCCGAGTGCAGGTTCGACCTTTAAACGCCCGGAGGGAAACTTTGCAGGGAAGCTGATTATGGAGGCCGGCCTTGCCGGGAAACAAATCGGTGGAGCAGCGGTATCCGAGAAACATTGCGGTTTTGTCATCAATAAAGGAGACGCAACCGCGACGGATATTTATACTCTGATGCAATTTGTCATTCAGAAGGTAGAAGAAACCAGCGGAATCCGGTTGGAGCCGGAGGTAAAACTGCTGGGTGATTTTTCCTCGTAGATACATCGGAGGCGGTTATGTCATTTTCAATGGAAATAAAAGAGGAACTTTTCGGGGTAAATGTTGCCGCAAGACATTGTAAAATTGCGGAGCTTTCTGCCCTGGTGGTTCAGTGTGGGAAAATAGATGTTGACAAAAGTGGACATCTTCATATAAAATTACAAACGGAAAGCGGATATGTGGCTCGTAAATGCAATCTTCTTTTCCGGAAGCTGTGTCAGGTGCCGGTTACGGTATCGGTGCGTGCGGCAAAGGGAAAGCAGTCCCATGCCCAGTATTTACTGGAAATATGCGGGGACGATGCAGTGAAGAAGGTAGCGGAGCTGTTAAAGCTAAAGGTGTCCGGTAAGGAAGGTGCACTTCGCGCGGACGGTATGGTATATGTACATACCTGTTGTAAGCGTGCTTTTTTGCGGGGAACTTTTTTGGCGTCCGGTTCCGTCAGCAATCCGCAGAAGTCGTATCATTTCGAAATCAGTGAAACGGTGGAAGAGCGCGCGGAGCAATTGATTGCTTTGATCCGTTCTTTTGATGTGGATGCGAAATCGGTGTTACGTAAAAGCTATCATGTGGTATACGTAAAGGAAGGCGAGCAGGTAGCGGAGCTGTTAAATATTATGGAAGCGCATCGTGCGCTTATGGAATTTGAAAATGTGCGCATTGTAAAAGATGTGCGCAATTCCGTCAACCGTCAGGTAAATTGCGAAACGGCAAATTTAAGCAAGACTGTGAATGCGGCACGCAAACAATACGAGGATATTGTATTGATTCGTGATAGAGCCGGATTACATACCCTGTCGGAGGCGTTGGAAGAGATTGCCCGGTTGCGTCTGGAGTATCCGGAGGCATCTTTGATTGAATTGGGAGAAATGCTGAGTCCGAAACTGGGGAAATCGGGAGTGAACCATCGTTTAAAAAAAATCAGTGAATACGCGGATAGTTTACGAGGTTAAGAAGGAGGATATGGAATGATTTCAAAGAGTATCACAATTAGTATTCCGTCTGGACTTGAGGCCAGACCGATTGCACTTTTGGTGCAGGTGGCAAGTCGTTTCGAAAGTAAGATTACCATTGAGAGCGGTGATAAGACCGTCAATGCGAAGAGCATCATGGGTATGATGACGTTAGGGCTTGCAGCAGGTGAGAATGTGACTGTGAATGCTGACGGTTCGGACGAAGCAGCAGCAATTGCCGAAATCGAAAAGTATCTGAACGCAGAGAACTAAGAAGAATGCCGTAAAGATGCATAGATGTATCTTTGCGGCTTTTCCTTTTACTTGAAAAGTAAAAGGAAAAGCCAAGGGATGCACACTCGCGCGATTTGAATATGTCGCAAGCGACCGCGCTCGGCGCGGCGAGTCCGCAGGCGGACTCTTATTGTATCAGTATGGCAAGAAAAGGAGCAGGTATGGAATTCACACATCTTCATGTACATACGGAGTACAACCTTTTGGACGGTTCTTCGAAAATTAAAGAGATTGTGGCAAGAGCCAAGGAACTGGGAATGGATAGCCTTGCGATTACCGATCACGGCGTTATGTACGGTGTGATTGATTTTTACCGTGCCTGCAAGGCAGCAGGGATTCGTCCCGTACTGGGCTGTGAGATTTATGTGGCACCGGGCTCGCGCTTCCAGAAGGAGGGGGGAGACTCCGACGAGAGATATTACCATCTGGTTCTTCTTGCGGAAAATAATACCGGTTATGCTAATTTGATGAAGATTGTATCCAAGGGTTTTACCGAAGGATATTACTATAAACCTCGTGTGGATTTAGACGTGCTACGGGAGTATCACGAGGGAATTATTGCCCTTTCCGCTTGTCTTGCGGGAGAAGTGGCGACTAATTTAAAGAAGGGCTTCTACGAAGAAGGAAAGGCGGCGGCGTTGCGCCTTCTGGATATTTTCGGGGAAGGGAATTTCTTTTTGGAATTACAGGACCATGGTATCCCGGAGCAGAGGACGGTGAACCAGTCCCTTCTTCGCATGAGCGCGGAGACGAGGATTCCGCTTGTGGCCACCAACGATGTGCACTATACCTTTGCGGAGGATGAAAAGGCTCACGATATTTTATTATGTATCCAAACCCAGAAGAAGGTATCCGACGAAGACCGTATGCGTTATGACGGCGGACAATATTACTTAAAGTCCCCGGAAGAGATGGAGGCCTTATTTCCGTACGCAAAGGAAGCCTTGCAACGGACAAAGGCCATTGCGGACCGTTGTGAAGTGGAGATTGTATTCGGCGAATATAAGCTGCCGCACTACGAGGTACCGGAAGGGTATGATGCCTGGACCTATTTGCAGGCCTTATGTGCAGAAGGGATGAAGAAACGTTATCCGGTGGTAACAAAGGAATTGCAGGAACGCCTGGATTATGAATTGGGTGTCATTCACAAGATGGGGTTTGATGATTACTACCTCATTGTGTGGGATTTCATTAAATATGCCAAAGACCATGATATTATGGTGGGGCCGGGACGAGGCAGCGGCGCAGCAAGTATTGCGGCCTATGCACTGGGAATTACGGATATCGATCCGATTCGCTATCAGCTTCTGTTTGAGCGTTTCTTAAATCCGGAACGTGTATCCATGCCGGATTTTGATATTGACTTCTGCTTCGAACGGCGGCAGGAAGTTATTGATTATGTTGTGGAAAAGTACGGAAAAGAGAAGGTGGTACAGATTGTTACCTTCGGTACCATGGCAGCCCGTGGCGTTATCCGCGATGTGGGGCGGGCACTTGACTATCCGTATGCTCTTTGTGACCAGGTGGCAAAAATGATTCCCATGGAGCTTGGTATTACCATTGAGAAGGCTCTGCAGACCAATTCGGAGCTGCGCACTCTTTGTGAAACCGATGAGCAGATCCGCTATCTGATTGAGATGTCCAAGCGTCTGGAGGGGTTACCGCGTCATACCTCCATGCATGCGGCGGGTGTGGTTATCGCGAACGCACCTGCGGATGATTATGTGCCGTTATCCAGAGGTTCCGATGAAGCGATTACCACTCAGTTTACCATGACCACGTTGGAAGAACTGGGGCTGTTAAAGATGGACTTTTTGGGCCTTCGTACCCTGACAGTAATTCAGGATGCGGAGAAGCTTGTAAATAAAAACCGGCCGAGGGAAGAGTGGCTGGATATGAATACCATTGATTATGATGACCCGAATGTATATGAAATGATCGGAAACGGTAAATCGGAGGGTGTGTTCCAGTTGGAAAGTACCGGTATGAAGAACTTCATGAAGGAGTTAAAGCCGGAAAATCTGGAGGATGTTATCGCAGGTATTTCCCTGTATCGTCCGGGACCGATGGATTTCATTCCGAAGTATATTAAAGGAAAGCAGAATCCGGACAGTATTGTGTATGATTGTCCGGAGCTTGTGCCGATTTTGAAGACGACTCACGGTTGTATCGTATATCAGGAGCAGGTAATGC
>JAZUBD010000481.1:0-1027 GCA_045638305.1 Lachnospiraceae bacterium | reverse complement strand
CCGATGCCTGGTCCGCAAAGGGACGTAAAAACGTCTTCGGCCAGACCGTAACTTTAACCGAAATGCAGTCCGAGGCAGGTGCTATCACCGCCGTACACGGTGCACTGCAGACCGGTTCTTTGGCTACTACATATACGTCCTCCCAGGGACTTATGCTGATGGTGCCGGTATTATACCGTATTGCCGGCGAACGTCTTCCGGCAGTACTTCATGTGGCATCCCGTACCGTAGGTACCCATGCCATGAGTATTTTCGGCGACCATTCCGACGTGATGGCTTGCCGCCAGACCGGCTTTGCCATGCTATCTTCCGGCAGTGTGCAGGAAGTAGCTGACCTTGCTCCGGTGGCGCATTTATCCGCCATCGAAGGCCGAATTCCGTTTATGCATTTCTTCGACGGATTCCGTACCTCTCATGAAATCAATAAAATCGAGCTTCCGGATATGGACGCGGTAGGCGGCCTTATCAATCAGGACGCTTTAAAGGAGTTCCGCGACGGTTCCTTAAATCCGGAGCACCCGACTCTTCGCAACACCGTACAGAACGGCGACGTATACTTCCAGGTGCGCGAAGCACACAATACCTTCTATAATAACCTTCCGGATATCGTAGAAAAGTATCTCGGGAAGATTTCAAAGATTACCGGCCGTGAGTACCACGTATTTAACTACTACGGCGACCCGGAGGCGACCGACGTTGTTATCGCCATGGGTTCTGCAAGCGGTGTCATCCGCGACGCGGTAGATGCCCTTCGTGCAGAAGGCAAGAAAGTCGGCTTCTTACAGGTACACTTATATCGTCCGTTCTCCGCAGAGTATTTCTTAAAGGCTCTTCCGGAGAGTGTTAAGCGTATTGCGGTACTTGACCGTTGTAAGGCAATGGGCAGCGCCGGTGAGCCGTTATTCGAGGACGTATGTAGCGTACTCATGAGCAGCGGCAGAAATGTAAAGGTCATCGGTGGCCGTTACGGACTGAGCTCCAAGGATACGGACCCTGCACAGATACTGGCTGTATTTGAGAACCTCGC
>JAZUBD010000480.1:0-2220 GCA_045638305.1 Lachnospiraceae bacterium | reverse complement strand
CCGAACATACCACCGTTGAAGGTACAGAGGACGGCATCTGCTTTTTCTGCAACGTCACCCATACAGAGAGGTTTCGAGGCTACCAATACGGTACAGATTGGCTTTCCGGTTGCCTGTAAACGATAGAACAGCTCTGTCTGGCGACCGGAGAGGCTCAGATCTGCACGGTCTTTATATTCACCGAAAAGGTCAATGGAATCACCGATTACGTAGAATATGGCGTCGGCGTCCTTGGCAGCAGCAACGGCTGTATCAAGGTCATCATCCTCCGATGTAAGCACGGAACAGCCTTTTGCGTAGCTGAATGCTACACCGTTTTCCTTACACAGCGCTTCGATACCCTCCTTCACAGTTGCGTAAGGACGTACCGGTGTGCGGGACGGGTCCGGATGCGGGTGAGTAAAGTAGGTCCAGTCACCGTATTGAGCGCGGATGTCATCTGCATTCGGACCGATAACGGCGATTCTCTTACAAGTGGAGGCAAGCGGAAGCATGCCGTTGTTGCGTAAAAGAGTTACGCTCTTGCGGGAAGCCTCCAGCGAAACAGCAAGGTGCTCCTCGCAGGAGAAACAATCTGCTTTTCCCTTCTTTTCGGGCTTTTCGAACAGTTCCATTTCGTATTTTATCGTAAGGATATGAAGGACTGCTTCGTCGATTACGGAGATGTCAACGGCACCTTTTTTCAGGGCGGAAAGCATGGCTTCATAAAAGTCCAGCGTCACCATAATCATGTCGTTGCCGGCTTTGGCTGCCATAATGGATGCTTCTTCGATATCCTTAGCAACTTTCTGGCGTGTCAGCAGGTTCTTCGTATTATCCCAGTCTGTGATAACAAATCCGTCAAAGCCAAGTTCGTTCCGAAGGATGTCGTGCATCAGTCTACGGTTTGCAGTAAGCGGCGAACTGTCTGTGGATCCGTATGCGGTCATAATGGTGGCACAGCCTGCTTCTACTGCCTTCTTGAACGGAGGAAGGAAGACTTCGCGTACCTTGCGCTCCGTTACTTCGGAATCGCAGGCGTCTCTTGCGCCGACTGCTTCACCATAGCCAAGATAATGCTTTGCACAGGCAAGGATGTGTTCACCGTCGCTAAGGTCGTCACCCTGATAGCCGCGGATAATAGCAGCGCCAAGTTCTCCGGTAAGGTATGAGTCTTCGCCGAAGGTCTCGTTGATACGGCCCCAGCGGGTGTCGCGTCCGAGACACAATACCGGGGAGAAGGTCCAGTGCAGACCGTCGGTTGCTACCTCGCGGGCGGTAACTTCACCCATCTTTTCTACCAATTCAGGGTTCCAGCTGCAGGCTATTGCCAATTGGGACGGAAAAATCGTGGCATTTTTATTCAGTCCGTGACCGTGGATTGCATCGATACCGAAGATGACCGGAATCCCGAGACGGGTCTGCATTGCGGCACGCTGTACTTCTCTGGCGTCGTCGCCCAATACATGAAGGAAAGAACCTGCACCGAGGGATGCCCAGCGGATAGCTTCTTCACGGCCGACATCGGCATAGGAAACCTGTATCATCTGAGCTACTTTTTCTTCTGTTGTCATCTGCTGCAACAGGGCTTTTGCTTTTTGGATAGCGTCTGATTTTTTCATGTTGTCCTCACATTTGGGGTTAATTTATTCATTAACAGTGATACTATCTTTTATTTTGGTAAGAGGCAATGGAGTTTATCATGCTTTTCTCATATGATTCCATACAATACCGGATTGGTATCCGATTTTCTGATAGAACGGGTCGCCGCCACCGGTCATCATGGTTGCGCCGAGAGGTTTTAGGCGACGGTAGTGTTCCGAGAGGGCGGCAACTGCCAGACCCTTACGACGGTGTTCCGGAATTGTACACAGTGGTTCCATATAAGCAAGTTTGTTCTTATCTACCCACCACATACCGGAAAAGCAGGCGTATTCATCGTTCTCATCCGCAATGATTACATTATATTCATATGTGGAATGTGGCGGTGGAGCCATTGTCGCACTGATGATACCAAGGTAAGATTGATACGGATTCCAGTCTGCAGAAGCAGAAGGTTCTTCCCAGTTCTCAAACGGTCCCTTGTCTTCGTGGTCAAAGCCCTTCCACATACAGCGGGCAAGCTTGACCGGATCGCAGTCCAACGGGTCAACAAAATGAAATCCTTCGGGAAGTTCTGCATTAAGTTCGGAGGTTGCAAAGTCAAAGGTATGGTCTGTTTCCTGATATATAAGTTTATAG
>JAZUBD010000479.1:0-4711 GCA_045638305.1 Lachnospiraceae bacterium | reverse complement strand
CCTGCAATCATACCAAGGCCGGATGCCTTAAATACCTGGCGAACCTCCGCATGACCGATTACCTTTTCTACGAATACCGGGTCAAGCATACCCTTCATTGCTGCCTCTACATCCTCGATTGCATTGTAGATGACACGATACAATCTGATGTCTACCTTTTCGCGATCCGCCATTTCCTTTGCCTGATTATCCGGCTTGATATTGAAGCCGATGATAATTGCATTGGATGCACTCGCAAGGGTAACGTCGGACTCGTTTACCGCACCTACACCGCTATGGATAATGCGGATAGCAACTTCTTCGTTACTGAGTTTAAGAAGACTCTGCTTCACAGCCTCAACGGAACCCTGTACATCGGCCTTAACAATAAGGTTGAGTTCCTTAATGTTACCCGCCTGAATCTGAGAGAACAATCCGTCAAGGGAAAGCTTTGCCTTGGTGTCCGCAATGAGACGCTCCTTGCCCTGTGCGATAAATGCTTCCGCAATATTTCTTGCTTCCTTCTCGTTCTCGCATGCCATAACGATTTCACCGGCATTCGGAACTTCATTGAGACCTAAAATCTCAACCGGAGTAGACGGCGTTGCTTCCTTTACTCTGCGGCCCTTATCATCCATCATGGCACGTACTTTACCGTATGCGGAACCGATGGCAACAATATCACCCACGTGAAGGGTACCCTTCTGTACGAGAATGGTTGCAACTGGACCCTTCCCCTTATCAAGCTGTGCCTCAATTACGAGACCTCTTGCCTTACGGTTCGGATTTGCCTTTAACTCACACATTTCTGCGGTAAGAAGTACCATCTCAAGAAGCTGGTTGATACCTTCCTTCGTATGTGCGGATACCGGTACGAAAATGGTGTCGCCGCCCCAGTCTTCCGCTACTAACTCGTGCTCGGTAAGCTCCTGCTTTACGCGCTCTACGTTTGCACTCGGCTTATCAATCTTATTTACCGCAACGATAATCTGGATACCTGCGGCCTTTGCATGGTTAATTGCCTCTACGGTCTGCGGCATTACACCGTCATCCGCAGCAACTACTAAAATCGCGATATCCGTAGACTTCGCACCACGCATACGCATGGAAGTAAATGCTTCATGTCCCGGAGTATCAAGGAACGTAATGTGCTCGCCGTTTACCTCAACGGTATACGCACCGATATGCTGGGTAATACCGCCTGCCTCACGTGAGGTGACATTTGCCTCACGGATGGCATCCAGTAAGGATGTCTTACCGTGGTCAACGTGACCCATTACACAGACTACCGGCGGACGCTTCTCCATTAAGCTTTCGTCTTCCTCAGCCTCCTTAAGAAGCTCCTCTACGATATTAACCTTAACTTCCTTCTCTGCGATACAGTCATATTCCAAGGCAATTTCTTCCGCTTCCTCAAAGGTAATTTCCTGATTAATGGAAACCATCTTACCTGCAAGGAACAACTTCTTTACCAATGCGGAAGCCGGCTGCTTTAACTTATCCGCCAGTTCCTTTACGGTAATCACTTCCGGAACTACGATGGACTTAATCTCTTCCTCTACCGGCTTTACTACTTCCGGCTTAATGAAAGCACCCTTACGATTCGGGTCCTTCTTCTTTAACATCTTCTCCATGGAAGCATCTTCCATCTCGCGATCCTTCTTCTTTTCTCTTTCCTTATCGCGGTCACGATGGCTGAATGCTGCCACTCTTTGCTCCTTCGTCAACTCATTGGCGAAATCTGCCTTGATACTGCTTGCAGCACCGCTTCTGCCATCATTACGGCCACGTGCTGCCGGACGCTTCTGTACTGCATCCTTATCCGCATCCTTATCAAAGAAACGGTCCTTATTAAATCCACCGTTCTGCGGTCTTGCGCCCATGCCGCCTTGCGGTCTCTGCCCCTGCGGTCTGTCGCCGAATCTTCTTTCACCCTGCGGACGGTCTCCCTGCGGACGATTTCCCTGCGGTCTGTCTCCGTATCTGCGCTCACCCTGCGGACGATCTCCCTGCGGACGCTGATTCTGTGCCTGAGCTGCCTTTTCCGCAGCCTTTGCTGCCTGACGCTCTGCCTGCTGCACATATACATTACCTAAAATATTGATACGCGGCTCTTCCTTCTTTTCCACCGGTGCCGCTTCCTTCTTCTCATCCGGCTTTTCAACCTTTTCTTCCTTTTTCTCTGCCGGTGACGCTTCCTTCTTCTCTTCTGCCGGCTTCTTTTCGGTTACCGGCTTAGCCTTGATCTCGGTCTTCTTTACCGGCTTCTTCTCTGCGTCATCCTTCTTTGCGGAATCGGTACTCGTTCCCACATCCAGCTTTCCGCCGTTAATGGATACAATACCGCGAATCATAGAAATCTGCTTTTCATCCAGATTGCTGGAATGACTCTTGATTTCAAGACCGAATCCGTTCAGATAACTTATAATGTCCTTACTCGGGATATCTAATTCCTTTGCAAGTTCACTTACCCTCATTTTTGCCATGTATGTTTTACCTCCGTCGTTGATCCTCATGTTCTAAAAATGCCAGTTGTTTCATAATTGCCGTTGCCAGTCCGGTATCCGTAATGGCCAACGACGCGCGGAACTCTTTTCCCATTGCGTGCCCCAGTTCATCCTTTCCGCCGAACAGATAAACCGGTACGGAATAGTAAGTTGCACTGTCGATAAACTTCTTTTTCGTATTGGCAGAAGCCTCCTCGGAAACCAAAATCAGTTCAGCCTTACGCTCCTGAATCGCCTTTTCCGTTAAAAACTCACCTGCAGCGGCCTTCCCGGCCTTCTGCGCCAATCCGATATAGGAGTAAATCTTCTTCGATACAGCCTCACGCATTGCTTCTTCATTCTGCATCGCCGCTTGTCAACTCCTTTTCCAATGCTTCGTACACCTCTGTCGGAATCGCACACTGTAAGGAACGTTCCAGTCCTTTGCTCTTTCTGGCTTTCCTGAAACACTCTATCTGATTACAGAGATAAGCACCTCGACCGTTCTTTTTCCCTGTTACATCTAATACTATAGTGTCCTCCGGCGTTTTTAATACACGAATCAATTCTTTTTTTGTCTTCATCTCACCGCAACCGGTACATTTACGAAGCGGAATTTTCTTCATCTACATCAATCCCTTCTTCTATTCTTCGCCCATCCAGTTGCCCATGTCGTCGTAATATCCGGTATTTGCCTTCTTCTTCGACTTTGCTGCACCGCCCTGTGCAAGCTCGGACTTAATATCAATCTTGTAGCCGGTCAGTCTTGCCGCAAGTCTTGCGTTCTGACCCTCTCTACCGATGGCAAGAGATAACTGATAATCCGGAACAATAACCTGTGCGGTACGTTCCTCGGTATCTACGGTTACGGATACTACCTTTGCCGGGCTTAATGCGTTCTCGATTAATACCTCCGGATCGTCGCTCCAGGTAATGATATCAATCTTCTCGCCGCGAAGCTCGTTTACGATAGCGTTTACGCGGGAACCGTTTACACCGACACATGCGCCTACCGGGTCAACATTCGCATCGTTGGACTTCACCGCCATCTTCGTTCTGGAACCCGCATCACGGGATACCGCCTTAATCTCAACCACGCCGTCGCGAATCTCGGTTACTTCCTCCTCAAAGAGACGCTTTACCAGTTCCGGATGGGAACGGGATACGGTAACACGCGGTCCCTTGGTGGTTTCCTTTACTTCCATCACGTATACCTTGATACGGTCGTTCGGACGATATACCTCGCCGCGAATCTGCTCGCTCTCCATAAGGATTGCTTCGCACTTACCTAAGTTTACGCTAAGGTTGTTGCCGAGATATCTCTGCACCACACCGGTAACAACCTCTCTCTGCTTTTCGCTGTACTGGGTGTAAATTGCCTTACGCTCTTCTTCACGAATCTTCTGCACCACTACCTGCTTTGCCTTCTGCGCTGCGATACGGCCGAAGTTCTTCGGGGTAACCTCGATATTTACGATATCACCGATTTCATACTTCTCTGCCGGGAACTTAATGGCTGCTTCCGCAAGAGAAATCTCTTCTACTTCGTCCTCAACCTCTTCCACAACTCTCTTTTCCGCCCAAACCACAACCTCACCGGTCTTGCGGTCGATATTTACCTTAATATTATCTGCCTTACCGTAGTTATTCTTGCACGCTGCAATCAAAGAATTCTCGATTGCCTCCAGCAAAATATCCTTGCTGATTCCTTTCTCCTTTTCCAACAGGTTTAATGCCTCAATTAATTCCTTTGCGTCCATAATATCCTCCTTATCGTTTTTTGTTCTTAAATTAAAAATGAATTGCTAACTTTATCATTGCAATGCTCTCTCTCGGAATGGTCAGTGTCTCTTCCTCCGAAATGCCAAGCACAATGTTTTCCGCATCATAGCTTACAAGCTCTCCCTCAAATTCCTTCTGCTTGTTTAACGGCTTATACAACTTTACTTCCACATCTTCGCCGATACTGCGGGCAAAATCCTTCTCCTTCTTTAACTGTCTGCCCAGTCCCGGAGAACTGATTTCCAGGAAATACGCCTCCGGAATAAAATCCTCCACATCCAGCAAATCACTCAACTCTCTGCTGACCGCCTCACAGTCATCAATGGTGATGCCGCCTTCCTTGTCAATGTAGGCCCGTAAGTAGTAGTTACTGCCTTCCTTCACATACTCCACATCCACCAACTCGAAGCCGGTCCGCTCCATAATCGGCGCAAGCAGCGCTTCGGTCTTCTGCTCGTAATCGT
>JAZUBD010000478.1:0-4142 GCA_045638305.1 Lachnospiraceae bacterium | reverse complement strand
AACCGGACATCACGGGCATCCGTCTCGGCGAAGAAAACATCTTTGCAAATTAATTTTATAAAGAGCGAGAGTAAGATACAGGCGAAAGTCTGTATCTTGCCGTCGTTCCGCGGGGAGGGGTCCCTGCGGAGCCGGCCTGGAAGAGAAAACAGGAGGTAGGAGCATAATGATAACGAAAAAGAATAATAAAGGATTTACACTGGTAGAAGTCATTGTCAGTATGCTCGTGCTTTCTATTGTAATCAGCTCGGTACTGACGGCATTTTCGCTTTCTGCGAAGGCGAATGCTAAGACGAAAAAGGTGCAGAGTGCTGAGTCCTTGATGGAGGATCTGCTGGAGCTGGCAAGTGCGGTTAAGGACAGCAGTGAGTATGCGGATAAGGTGGCAGGTTTGTTCGGTGGCTCCAGAGGGACATCTACATGGGAAGATAGTAATACGGTAGAAAAGTGTACCGTCAGTGGCATTAACAAGGGCGCGTTTTCCTATAATGTAGAGATTGTCCGGGATACGGAGCCGGATGAGTATAATGATATGAATACCACATCGGTGATTAATTTCGGTGCAACGGGAAGTAAGTCCGTATTAATTAATGCCAGCACAAAAGGAACTCTTTTTATGCCGGGCGACACCGAGAACGGTTACGACAAGATGGCATTAGACGAGTTTGTTGATATGCGCAACAGTAAAATAAGAACGGATAATTTGGCGTTAGCTCCCGGAGTTACGCCGACGCCTGAGATTGATATGAATCTTATGACTCCTACCGAGTATGAAACGGCTATCAATGAGATTAAAGCCGAAATCGATCGGGATGTATATTTAGAGACCGTATTGAAGCCTTCCGGGAAAATGGAGCTGGTTGCATATTTTTCTTATGAGGTTTCCACAAACGTAGATTTTTTAGACGGAGTAAATCGTAAGCTGGAATATCCGTTCTTTTATTCCGGAGAGTTTCATAAGGCAAGTGATACAGCGGTGGGTGCAGAGAAAATAGACCGTGTATATCTGTTGTATTCACCGGCGGAATCGCATTGGGAAACAGGTTATCTGGGTGCTGATTACGATATACGAATTTATGACGAGCAGGCGTTGTTGGCGGCAGATGTATTTATTGTATGTCAGGAAGCGTCGATGCAAACCATTACCAGCAATTTAGCCGGTAAGGATTTGTCCACTCGTTTTAATGATGCAACTCAAAATGTTAAGGTTTCATTTGCAAAGAGAGGTGCGGCGGAGAAGTCTCCGGCCCGGGTGGATTTGTATTGTCCGGCAGAGATTTCCTGTGGTGTATTGACGAATGTAACGGCACATAACCATCAGATGATCGCGGAGGGTGAAGCAATCCGTGTACAGGAGTTGACAATTACGATTAAGGATTCCGACGGAAATCAAGTAGCAAGCGATGTTGTGGCATGCTTGCAATAAGGACTCGGACTAGGAGGGAATACAGATATGAAGTGTAAATCGATATTAAAAAATAACAAGGGTGGCGGTTTGATTCTTGTTATCGGTTGTGTGGCACTCTTGTCCCTGATAGGTGCCATGCTGTTGGTGGTGACTACGAACAATCGTAAAATGAAGGATTTGGAATATCAGATGCAGCAGAGTTTTTATGGTGCGGAGAGCGGTTCCGATGAGTTGGTGTCCCAGCTGGAAATCGAGGCGGAGGATGCGCTTAAGAGAGCATTTACGGATTTGATGGTACAGTACTCCCATCTTGATACAACAGATGACAGAAATGCTCGTTTTTCCCAGTTTTTCCAGACAGCGTTTTATGATGAGGTAACAAAGAGTGACGCTGCAAGAAAGCTGATGTGCGAGGCATTGGGCGGTAATCCGGATACGGATGATTTGGATGCTTTGGATGTACAGGTGTCTTTCGGTGCGGTACCGACACCGGTGCCGTATGTAACCGGTTCCGGGGAAGATTCTTCGCAGATTTGTCTTAAGAATGTAACTTTTACTTATTCTGCGGGAGGAAGCAAGACTTCGATTACTACGGACATTATAGTAGATGCGAAGATTCCTGATGTAGAAGGAAATATGGCGAATACCGTTGCGTGTGATTTTATGGATTTTGCGATTATTACCGGCGGAGATGTAGCTACCCCGCTGAATACATCACAGACGGTTAAAGTAAACGGTAATTTTTATACAAGAAATTCTTTGTTGCATCGTAGTAATCTCATGGAGATGAATGTAGAAAACGCAAGAAAGTTTTTAGTGGCAGGAGATTTGATCGTAACAAACGGTGCGAAGTTAACGATTAACACCGGTTCTCTTGCCAGTGGTGACGGTGTTTGGGCAAGAGGTGTCGAAGTGTCTGACGGCGGAGAGCTTTCTGCAAATTCGAACTTTTATGTATCCGACGACCTGACCATTGAGAAGACAGGCGCTAAAGTAGATATTGACGGTAATGAGTATATCGGTTACAGCGGCGGAGATGCCAGCGTGGATCCGTCTGCGGCAAACAGTGCGATTACCATTAATACTGCAAAGGACATTACTTTGGATTTCAGCGGAACCGGCAATCTTGTATTAAACGGTCGTTCCTATATCCGTGATACCTTGTGGAATGCCGGCGGTGCCGCAAATGCACTGGGTATTTTACAGGGTGAGTCCGTCGCATATAAGGATATGCAAAGTATGTATCTGGTACCGAACGAATGTCTGGTAACAAATCACAATCCGATGACGTTGACGGAGTTTAATACACTTACCGGATGTCTTATGACCGATGCGAAGATTTCTTATCGTTCGGATAGTAACGGACTTACGAATTATTTTGATTTCAGAGAGTTTATAGGAAAATCCTCGAACCCGGCGGATCCGAATTATGCATTAACCGAGAGTGACTATGTAGTACGTCACGTAAAGCTGGACGGTGGTACCACGGAGTTTGTATATTTGTACCTAAATTTCCCGACGGACCAGGATGCACAGCGGTATTTTGCGGCATATATGGCGATTCCGGAATTGGCAAGACCGATGAAGATGCGATTGGCAACCATCGGAAACAGTATCATTAAGTTGGCACAGAACAATTATACCCTGGCAAATGCGTTCCGCTATGATTACAGTGCACCGGCGGATACCTCCTACGGAATTCAGCATGCAACGACCGACTATGCACAGTTAGTAAACAGCAGTCTGTTGGCAAAGCGCAGAACGGGCGGATTGTTTACCAGCTTCCGTTTGAATGCAACTTCTACGGAGAACAGAGATTTTGATATTATTTCCGAGAAGATTTTGAAGATGGATAAGTTTGATCCGTCCAATCCGGCATGTACGCCGACGAACACCTGGATTAAGAAGGATTACACTATAAACAGTACAACCTATGATTTCTGGGTATATAACGGAGATGTTACGATTAGTGATACCGTACCGACACGCAGCGGTATTATTCTGGTAAACGGAAAGCTGACCTTCAGTGGTACATCTAAGACGTTTAACGGATTGGTGGTGGCAACCGGAGGAGTTGAGTTTAATAGTGCAACTACGTTAAATTGCGATAAAACCGCAGTAGAGGCGTTGTTGACCGAAGCAGAAGTACAGGAGTACTTCAGAGCAACCGGAGGCGGCGGTACACCGGCGAGTCCGTACCTTTCCTCGGAGGCGGTTTCCATTTCCTTCGACAATTGGAAGAAGAACTAAAGTTAGTTTTACGATAAAGCAGACGGAGGCAGTTGTATGGAAAAGAGCAGGAGAAAATGGAATAATGCGGGCATGTCACTGGTGGAAATTATTGTGGTTGTGCTGATTATGGGCATTCTTTCTGCGGGAGCGGTTGTCGGATTTACTTTTATCCGCAACAGAGATGCCTCAAGTGCTGCCGAGGCACTGGTGACCGCACTGAACCGTGCGAAGGTGCAGACCACGGCATCGGACGGAGTGGATGATATTACGCTCCGGGTGGCGGCAGACAGCGACGGTTATACCGCAAAGATAGTAAAGAGCGGAACCGTGATTGATGAGGTAGAAATTGGAGACAGCGCGTTGACGATTGTGGCAAAGAATGATGACGGAAGCATTTCGCAGACTGTCAGCGGTTCGAATGTTTGTGATATTACCTATCAAAAGTCCAACGGAGCATTTACCAGCGATTATACAAAGCTGATTGTAACCGGGTCAAAGACGT
>JAZUBD010000477.1:0-2585 GCA_045638305.1 Lachnospiraceae bacterium | reverse complement strand
AAGCAGACCGGTCACTACCGCACTGCACTCATAGGCACTTCCCTGCGCCTTACGGATTCGCTTGCACACATGCTCCGTCAACACACAGGACGTTACCGACAATAACATAATCAAAAATGCCCGGAACCCGAACCGGTAAATACCGAACAACGCCGCCGGAAGCAACGCAATCACTACATCCCGCATGATTGTTGTCGTTGTATCCTTATTTTTGAGAAACGGCGCACAGACGATATCGGTTTTCTTCGCCTCTTTTACCGTCTCAGTTTCTTCAGACGTAGGTTTCTCTTTCGTTTCAGACATTCCTTCCGCGTACTCCTTCTTTTCTTCCGTTTCCATTCCAGGTCCTCCTATCGTTTTCTCCGTTCGTCCAAAATAGTACGCCGTAATCGTTTGAAATTCTGCACCAATTGCTTCCCGGCCGGACAAACATAGGAACAGCAGCCACACTCGCAACATTCCATTCCGTTTTGTTTTACAAATCCTTCCTTATGGTCAGCCTCCGCATATTTTATAAGCGTGCGCGGCACCAAACCACCCGGACATACCGAAATGCAACGTCCGCACCGGATGCACGGACTCGCAGACACGGTTGCCGCTTTGCTTTTTGCAAATACCGTACACGCCGATACCGTCTTCGTTACGGGCACCGACAAATCCGCAAGCTGCGTCCCACGCATCGGCCCGCCCGCCACATAAAGCTCCGGCTCGCCCTTTGCGCCTCCTGCCAGCTCCAAAAGCTCTTCAAAAGAAGTCCCGATACAAACCAGCACATTCTGCGGTTCCTTCACACCTTCTCCAGATACCGTAACCACACGACGGATAAACGGAAACGATTCCGCCACGCCGCGATACACCGCCAGTACCGTCTCTACGTTATGTACAATACAACCGATATCTACCGGAATCATGGAAGCGGTCATCTTACGTCCCGTAACCACTTGTATCACCTTGCGCTCTGCCCCCTGAGGATACTTTGCGTTCACAAGCTGCAGCTCGATTCGATCTTCCTTTTTTATCAAATCGGAAATCACACGGATAGCTTCCTTTTTCTCCTCCGTAACAACAATCCTGCCCTTTGCATTTTCAAACAACCGAAGCAGAATCTTCAAGCCTTCCACAATCTTTCTGCCTTCCTCCCGCATCAAACGGTCGTCCGCAGTCAGATACGGCTCACATTCCGTTCCGTTTACAATCACATATTCTATGGCATCATCCCGTTTCGGAGTCAGCTTTACATGAGTCGGAAACCCGGTTCCGCCCAGACCCACAATACCGGCATCTTTCATATACTGACGGATTTCTTCCTTGGAAAGAGCTGTATAATCCCGTTTCACACCTATCCCCGCTGCCAAATCAAAGGCACCGTCGTTCTCGATTACAATGGACTCGCACATCGTCCCGGACACCGTCGGCCGTTCCTCAATGGCCTTCACTGTACCGGACACCGCACTGATAACATGAGCCGAAACCACTCCGTTTGCCTCCGCAATCCGCTGACCCACCAGCACCTTGTCGCCCACATCCACCACCGGCTTTGCCGGGAGACCGATATGTTGGGACAACGGATACACCGCATCCCCCTTCGGAAACAGTACGGCTATAGGCTTATTCTTTGACAGCGCCTTGCCGTCATCCATTCGTATTCCGCCCCGAAATGTCTTCTTCCCCATGGCTGTACCTTCCTTCCCGACTTTTCTTTCGTATCTATCCCATCAAACAATATTCCAGTATCTATCATACCACATCCCGTCATAAAAGGAAACGAAAAAATAAAGAAAGCACACAGGTATTCCTTCCCGGTGCTTTCCGATACTTTGTTTAAAGGCTGTTCCCCCCGGAACCTCCGCCTTCCGTTTCCTTATTCCTTATGTAAATACTTCTCTCTGGTGGCCATTCCTCCACGAATGTGACGCTCGGACTTATTGACATCCAGTACCTCTCTGGTGGCTTCCGCCAGGTTTTTATTGACGCGAGGAAGACGCTCGGTGACGTCCTTATGTGTGGTCGTTACCAAATGGAACGGTATTGTCCGCACCGGCAGCAACCTCTTCTTCTGCATCAATCAGCACCGTTTCATCCAATCCCAGTTCTCCGATCAGACGCAGATAAATATCCACGTTGCCATCCTTATCCACCTCAATCTTCTTAATCAAACGCTTTAACTGCATGTTGGTCATCTCATGTACATCCGTAATGTCCTCCATGGTCTTAAAGGTACTACTGAGAATTGCTTCCAACTGCTCTCCCTTCGTCAGATGGTAGGACACCATTTTCAGTTCATTTTCCAAACGCTCGATTTCTTTCCGCATGCCACCGATTTTCTCGTTCAGTTCCTCTCTGGAAATCAAATCGTCGGTATACATATCCATATATTTCTCACGAGCTTTCCGCAACCGGTTCAGTTCCGCATTCAATTCCTTCTCATATTCCAGATTCTCATCCTTGGCTTTGTAGACACGCTGAAACTCTTTTACAACGTAGTCGATGACCTTTTTCTTCTTGCTCAAAACGTCTGTAAAATACTCCTGCAGTACCTGAATCAGCTCTTCTTCATCCACCGTCACTGCATTCGGGCAACTGTC
>JAZUBD010000476.1:0-2055 GCA_045638305.1 Lachnospiraceae bacterium | reverse complement strand
ATCGTCGTCTCAAGCAGCGGCGAAGAGACCGCGTACTTCACAGCGTCCTCTGCTTTATCATCACCGGTTCCGGTTCCGATACCGATATGCGCGATACCCTTGTTCATCATGACGGTACGGACATCCGCAAAGTCAAGGTTAATAAGAGCCGGGAGATTGATGAGGTCGGTAATACCCTGTACACCCTGCTGTAATACTTCGTCTGCCTTCTTTAATGCCTCCGGCATGGAAGTACGACGATCTACAATCTCAAGAAGCTTGTCATTCGGAACTACAATCAAAGAGTCCACGTTCTGCTTTAATTTCTCAATACCGGAAACCGCATTTGCCATACGTACCTTATGCTCAAAGGTAAACGGCTTGGTCACAATACCAACCGTCAGGATACCCATCCCCTTTGCGATGCCCGCAACCACCGGAGCCGCACCGGTACCGGTACCGCCACCCATACCACAGGTAACGAACACCATATCCGCTCCCTTAATAATCTGGGTCAGTTCCTCTATGTTCTCTTCAGCTGCCTTTTCACCGATTTCAGGCTTTGCACCTGCACCGAGACCCTTGGTCAGCTTTTCTCCGATCTGAATACACTGGGATGCCTTACAATTCTTTAAGTGCTGCTTGTCCGTATTGACACAAACAAACTCAACACCGCCGATCCCTTCCTCAATCATTCTGTTTACCGCATTATTACCCGCACCGCCGACGCCGATTACCAAAATCTTAGCGGCTACGTCTGTGGTATTGTTCATAATTTCAAGCACGGTGACTCCTCCTTTTATTCTCTCACAACCCTCAAAACAACAAGATGTTGTGTATATTTTCCTCTATTGCCCCATCCTCTATACTATATCATATATTGAAATAGAAAATTTAGCAAGCATTTTTTTCACATTTTATTCTTTTTTTTACTCTTCCTTCGGTTTTGCTATAATATCCTCCGTTCCGCCGCTGTATCCGGACAAATCGATATACAGATTCCGGTCCGTAACAGACGGGAGCAAATCCGCCAGTTTTTGTATCGGCAAATCATAGGCCGTACGGCGTCCCATAGCCACACTGCAGGTCCCAACCTCCAGCTCCACCTCGCCTTTTCCGTTAAAGGTAATGCTCTCTGCGGGAATTTCGTATTCCCGGACCAGCTTTGTTATATTTAAAATAATATCATATAGCTCGTCCTTCTGGATTTTCAACTTTTCGTACAAAACAATCCGGTCAAACTCCAGTCCCTTTACAAGCGGAACCCCCGGCAACGGCTCCACGGAGGTCTCCGTAACATAGCCGTCCTTATCAAAATACAGGTACTGCCCCATTACCTTAACGGAGCCTACCAGAATTTTCTCGTACACCCGGATGTGAATGACATTTTTTCCTTCCACCGTAATATCATAGCGTTCGATATAGGGAACTCTCTGTTCTCCGTTCCGGAACTGTTCCAACCGAAACAACAGGGTATTTTTTCTGGCAGTCTCATCGGAGATTTTTGTAAGAAACTCCTCCTCCGTATAATAAGTCAGACCTTCTACCGTAATTTCTTCCGTCCGGAACACCCCGTAAAACAACAGCACCAGGGCACCAAGAATCACCGCCACTGCGATAAACCGAATCAGCCCACGGATTCCTCCACGCTGTTCTTCCGTATGATTACTCATAGTTACTCTCCATCTTCGTTTATTTCTACTCCGCAACCACTGTCACTGCACCTAAACGCCCCAGTGTCCCGCAGATATCCTCGTATCCTCTGGCAATGTACTCGTACCCGGTCACACATGTTTCTCCTTCTGCCGCAAGTCCCGCCAGAACAAGTGCCGCTCCGCTCCGCAAATCCGTTGCCGTAACGTTCGCCCCGTGTAAGTGTTCCGTCCCCCGGATAAAAACGGAACGGCCGATTCTTTTTATGTCCGCTCCCATCCGTTGTAATTCCGGCACAACGCCGAACCGGGATTCAAATACCGTTTCTGTCACACAGCTTTCTCCCTCTGCCATAGCAAGCATAGCCACGGTCTGGGACTGCATATCCGTAGGAAACGCCGGATACGGAGCCGTCACAATCCC
>JAZUBD010000475.1:0-9909 GCA_045638305.1 Lachnospiraceae bacterium | reverse complement strand
GCCTCCGACTTCTTGTGGTTATCTGCATATGGGAATCATCCATCTGGCAGGAAATATGGTAGCGTTAATGATTGTGGGCAGCAAGGTGGAAGCGAAAATAGGGCTGTTAAAGATGGTCTTATTTTATAATTTCGGAACGATGTTTACTGCGTTTCTTTGGTGTTTGATATTTAGGAGCGGTACCATGATAGGCGCATCTCTCGGAATTTTTGTATTGTTGGGAATGGCTTGTGTATGGTATTGGAAGGGACAAGGAAAACAACGTGTTTGTTTCACTGTTGCGGAAAAGCGTTACTTGCTGATTTACGCGATTGTAGGATGCTTTCTTGGGATAGGGACCATTGTGGTGCATGCAATCGGATTTGTAATCGGTTTGCTGGTAGGAGTTGTTATGTTAAAGATGAATTTACGAGGGATGACAGAATGAAACGCGCAGAAACAGTAGAATTGACGGTATTGTGCCTTATTCGAAGAGGCGATGAATATTTGTTACAGGACAGAGTGAAAAAGGACTGGCGAGGCTTTACCCTGCCGGGCGGACATGTAGAGCAGGGGGAGTCCATCGTGGATGCAGTGGTCCGGGAAATGAAAGAAGAGACCGGTCTTACGGTGGAGAATCCGAAGTTGTGCGGCGTAAAGCAGTTTCCGATAGAGGTCGGAAGATATCTTGTATTTCTGTTTGTGGCGGATAAGTTCTCCGGGGAGGTTGTTTCTTCGGAAGAAGGTGCCATGCACTGGGTAAAGAAAGAGGACTTGCCGAAGGTTAATCTGGTGAATGATTTCAAGGAATTGTTGGAGGTCATGTTAGACGAGAATCTGAGTGAGTTTCAGTATGTGGTGGAAGACGGTAGCTGGAAGGTTGTGCAAAAATAGGAGGTCTTTCATGAGGGAAAAATTATTTCTACAGGCAATTATAAAATTTTTCTTTGGCATCCTTTTAGTAGGTCTTCTGGTATTTTTACCGGCGGGAACATTCCGGTATTTTCATGGCTGGCTCTTTATGGGCATCTTGTTTATTCCGATGCTTATTGTAGGACTTGTGATGATGGTGAAAAATCCGGGACTGCTGGCATCTCGCTTGAATGCGAAGGAGAAGCAGGCAGACCAGGGACTTGTGGTAAAACTCAGCGGTCTGATGTTTTTGGCAGGCTTTATCGTAGCGGGACTGGACTTTCGGTTTGGTTGGCTTCCGTTGCCGAAGGGTGTTTCCATCGGTGCGGCAGTAGTATTTGTGATAACCTATGTGCTTTATGCGGAGGTACTTCGGGAAAATACTTATTTGTCACGTACCATTGAGGTGCAGGAAAATCAAAAGGTTATCGACACCGGATTGTACGGAATTGTAAGACACCCGATGTATTTTGCCACGGTGTTACTCTTTTTGGCGATGCCGTTGGTGTTAGGGTCTCTGATTTCTTTTGTGATTTTCCTTGTCTATCCGTTTATTATTGCAAAGCGGATTAAGGGAGAAGAAGCGTTTTTGGAACGGGAATTGCAGGGATATAAGGAGTATAAGGAGAAGGTGAAATATCGTCTAATCCCGTTTGTTTGGTGATGAAACAAATTTGGTATATATTGTAATCAAAATGGGCGGGAAAGGTTGCGTAAAAACGAAAAATGAGATATAATTAGATATTCCCGTGTGAAAAGAAAATACTGCATTTATGCGGTTTTCGGCATAGCGATGTGCCGGGTGGATAAAAAGAATAAAAGGAGAAAAGGTATGAACGCAAAGGACATTATTTTAAACGGAAAAGCAGCACTCGGTATTGAGTTCGGCTCTACCAGAATCAAGGCTGTATTAATCGGAGAGAGCCACGAGACTTTGGCTCTCGGTACTCATGACTGGGAGAATCGTCTGGTGGACGGTATCTGGACCTATACCTTAGAGGATATTTGGGGCGGTTTACAGGATTGTTACGCAAGCATGGCTGCGGATGTAAAGGCAAAGTATGACGTAGAGGTGACGAAGCTTTCCGCCATCGGTTTTTCCGCAATGATGCACGGCTATTTGGCATTTGACAAGGACGACAACTTACTGGTACCGTTCCGTACCTGGAGAAATACCATTACAGCACAGTCCAGCGGGATTTTGACGGAGAAGTTAGGCTTTAACATTCCGCAGAGATGGAGCATTTCCCACCTGTATCAGGCGGTATTAAATAAAGAGGAGCATGTAAAGGATGTTGCTTTCTTTACCACCCTTGCAGGTTATATTCATTACAAGCTGACCGGGGAAAAGGTACTGGGTGTAGGCGATGCTTCCGGTATGTTCCCGATTGATGCAAATACCAACGACTACAATCAGAAGATGGTAGCGCAGTTTGACGAGCTGATAGCCGGAGAAGGATTCTCTTGGAAGCTGGCTGACATCCTTCCGAAGAGCCTCAACGCAGGCGAAGCGGCAGGTACTTTGACCGCTGAGGGCGCGAAGCTTCTTGACGTTTCCGGTAAGCTTAGTGCGGGAATTCCGCTTTGTCCGCCGGAAGGTGACGCAGGCACCGGTATGGTAGCCACTAATGCGGTAGCGGTAGGCACCGGTAATGTATCCGCAGGTACGTCTATTTTCTCCATGATTGTAACCGAGAAGGATTTGGAGGGTGTACATGAGGAAATCGACATGGTAACCACCCCGGACGGTAAGCCGGTAGCTATGGTACATTGCAACAACTGTACTTCCGATCTCAATGCATGGGTAAATCTGTTTAAGGAATTTGCGGATACCTTCGGCATGAGCGTAGATATGAACGATTTATACGGAACCTTATACCGCAAGGCGCTGGAAGGCGACGCGGATTGCGGCGGATTGGTTTCCTTTAACTACTTCTCCGGCGAGCCGGTAACCGGCTTTGCGGAAGGACGTCCGATGTTTGTACGTAAGCCGGATGCAAAGTTCAGCTTGGCAAACTTCATGAGAACCCACATTTTATCTTCCCTTGCAACCATCAAGATCGGTAACGACATCTTGATTAAGGAAGAGGGCGTAAAGGTAGATTGCATCATGGGTCACGGCGGTTTGTTTAAGACTCCGGTGGTTGGTCAGAAGCTTTTGGCTGCTGCTCTTAACACTTCCGTAACCGTAATGGATACCGCAAGCGAGGGCGGCCCATGGGGTATGGCCGTACTGGCAGCCTACATGGCAAACAAGGCAGAGGGCGGGACCTTAAGCGCATACTTAAACGACAAGGTATTCGCAGATCAGACCGGTACTACCTTGGCGCCGGATGCTGCGGATGTGGCAGGCTTTGATGCATTTGTAGAAAGCTACAAGGCATGCTTTGCGGCAGAGCATGGTGCAGTGGATAACTGGAAGTAAAATGAATGCAGCCGAATAAGGTTGCAGAAATGAAAAAGATACCCGAGAGGGCCAGGCAAAGTATGAATGTTTCGGACGAGTGATGTTCAAAAATGCGGGCCCTCTTTTGTTAAGAGTAAGTTGCGATTACAGAGGGGTATGATACGTATGCAGGGAAGTGTTTTGACCAGGGAACAGATACTGGATTTACGAGACTTCGGGTTTTGCGTAAGTGAAGAAGATGAGCGGGGAAGAATTGCGGTTTTTTGTGAATCGATTCCGGGGCTGACGGAGTTAGAAATGTTACTGTTAACGCTGACATTTTGGGAGGAAATTCATTATTGGGATGCGGATACATATTCTCCCACGGATCCCGGCGGGTATGTGACGGCGTTGCGCTGGGATGCGGATTCGGTTGCATATATGGAAGGAAATCACGGGTGGAGCAGCCGTTGGAAAATCGTGTCTATCGAAGAAATGGCAAAACATATACAAAAGAATTGGGATAAAGATTGTGATAGAGGGGCGTATCTGAACCGGATTCGGATTTCGCATAATAAGTATATTTCGAGGGAAAGGATTCGTAGCAGGTTGAGGGAAAAGTAATGTAACGGCGGAGGATTAACATGAGTATTTACATTTTGACAAGTATGTTTCCAAATGGATTTCATGCACAGGCTGCAGAAGTGTTCCGGCAAAGGATAAGTAAAAGGAGTAAGTTTGCATTTGTGGCATCTGAGTTTGAAATGCTACATGAAAAGACAGACAAGTACTTTCGTTTTTTTCTGGACATGTTTGAGGCTGTCGAGATTCGTTTTGAGGAAGCATACGTTGTTGACGGAAGAATGAGCGCAGATGAGGCAAGGAAAGCGGTTGCAGAAGCGGATGTGGTATGGTTGTCGGGAGGAGATACCCCGACACAATTCGGCTATTTTCAAAAATATGGCTTGGACAAGGTTTTAAGGGAGCATGACGGAGTGTTGATTGGAATGAGCGCAGGGACTATTAATATGGCAAAAACGGCAATCTGCACGTTGTCCTGCGGTCATTACAAACAAGAAATTTATAATGGTCTCGGTTGTGTGAATGTTTCGGTGGAACCTCATTTTATCAGAGAAAGTGTTTCAGAGGAACTGTTGGCGTTATCCGAGGAATATACGATATACGGATTGTGTGATGATGGGATTATTGTATGCGCCAGTGAGAAAATGGAGTTTTACGGAGAGGTATATAGGCTTAGTTGTGGAACTATTGAGCGGATTTGCCTATAAAGCGAAGGTGGGTAATTAGCAGTTATGGAAAAGAATACAAGTGCGACTTCAATCATCGGAAAAGCGGACGGGGCAACTTCGGTATGTTTGATTAAGAGAGACGCAAAATTAACATTAAAGCAGAAGGTACAGAAGTTTAGATATCAAATAAAGAGGGCGTACGTAGAAAGAACGCTGAAACCGGGCGCACATACCATGGATGAGGTGATGGCGTATATTGTAAATGTTCATGGATTTACGGAGCTCGGTTTTGATGAAATAAAGGAAGAGTACGAAGAAATGAGGGCTTCCTTTCTTGTGCGACATAATCCGGAATTGTTGGGGGAGTATGCCAAACTGCCGAAGCTAAAGAGTGAATCCAGGGAGGATTTGTTGGCTTATGTTCGACAGGCACAGGAGAGAACGGAAAAAGCCAAGGAGATTCCGGCGACAGAGTTTGACATTGATTTCCACAGGTTCCAAATTTCCTTTGACGATAGAAATGATAATATCTATTTTTTGATTGAGAAGCGGTTCGGTTATATCGGCGGTGGGGCTTCCGGAGACAAGAAAATATTAAAGCGTTTTCATAAGCTTGATAAGGATATTCATCGGTATTACGGAGTGACAGAAGAGGATATTAAAAATAAAACGAAGCGGTATGAAGAAGTTGTACGGGCGTTGTGCCGGAAGTAAGAGTCTACGCTACGTAGGTGGCAAAATCTTTGTTGCAGGTTTAGGATAGTACCCATAGGAGGTACAAAAGTATGAATCAATATATTACGGGAGCAGTCATCAAAGAACTGCGGGAAAAGAGTCATTTTACACAGGCAGAACTTGCGGAAAAGTTGTGCGTATCGGATAAGACGGTGTCGAAATGGGAGACAGGGAAGGGATATCCCGACATTTCATTGTTGGAGCCTATTGCCAAGGTGTTTGGAGTGTCTGTGACAGAATTGATGACCGGGAATGCAGTAAGTAACGGAAATGTATCGGCCAATATGATACGTTCTCAGTTTTATGTCTGTCCGGTGTGCGGGAATATGATTCACAGCATGGGAGAAGCGGTTATCCATTGTCACGGAATTTTGCTGACCCCGAGCCAGGCGGAAGAGGCCGACGATACTCATAAGATTAGTATTGAAAAAGTAGAGGATGAATATTACGTCCGTGTGGAGCATGATATGACAAAACAGCATTATATTTCATTTATCGCCGCACTGGGTTCGGACAAGATGCAGATGGTGAAGCTTTATCCGGAGGGAAATGCGGAAGCGCGAGTAAAGATAAATGGCGTGAGAAAACTGCTTTTTTATTGCAACAGGGACGGATTGTTTTCGGTGGATGTAAGGAAAGGGAGAGAATGACAGAGAATGAAACTACATGGGATAAGCTCCTGCAAATAAAAACAACCGGTCGGGATGATTCCAACTCGGACCAATATCGTTACCCCTATGAGCCGACACCCTACCGTGTATTGGAGCGTTTGGCCAACAGCGGCCTGATTCGTAAAAAAGATGTGGTTTTGGACTATGGCTGTGGGAAAGGTCGCGTGGATTTCTTTCTGGCCTATCAGACCAAAGCAAGTACACTGGGGATTGAATATGATGAACGGATTTATCAGGGAGCACTGGAGAACCGGAAGACGGCGGTTTCGGGTGCAAGGACGGACTTTGTACCGGTAAGAGCAGAAGCGTATGAAGTGCCGGCGGAGGTCAATCGATTCTATTTTTTTAATCCGTTTTCCGTGGAATTGCTTCGAAAAGTCATGGCAAGAGTTTTGGAGTCTTTTTATGAGAATCCGAGGGAGGCGTATTTGTTTTTTTATTACCCGTCGGAGGAGTATATTTCCTATCTTATGACGGTGGATGAACTGGAATTTTATGATGAAATCAATTGCAGTGATTTGTTTGAGGGCAATGACCCGAGGGAACGAATACTGATTTTTTTACTACCTTAAGGAAAACGGAGGCCCGCAGTTTATGTTATATGTAAGACCGGATTATTATGAAAAATTCAAGTGCGTTGCGGACCGGTGTGAAGCGACTTGCTGTGCCGGATGGCAGATTGTGATTGATGAAGCGGCGCGTAAGCGATATAAATCCGAACAGGGAGAATACGGAGAGGCGTTACGGAATCGGATTGACTTTGCGGAAGGCGTATTTCGACAGGATTGCAGGAGACGCTGTGCCTTTTTAAACGAGAATAATCTGTGCGAGATGTATGAGCGTCTGGGAGAGGAGAGCCTTTGCGTGACTTGTGCAAATTATCCGAGACACATCGAAGAATTTGAAAATCTGCGTGAGATTACGCTGACGGTTTCCTGCCCGGAGGTGGCAAGAATTCTGTTGGAACAGAAAGAACCGGTGAAGTTTTTGGGAGAGGAGATAGACGAGGAAGAGGAAGAATTTGAAGATTTTGATCCGTTCTTTTTCTCTTATTTGGAGGATGCCAGAAAGATTATGATAGCTCTGTTGCAAAATCGTAGCTTGTCCGTAGCGGTGCGGGTAGCCCTGATGCAAAAAATGGCAGAAGAAATGCAGAGCATCATTGAGGAGAGTGATTTGTTTGATTTGGCAGATGTATTTGAAACATACGAGGAAGAAGAGAACTTTGTAAATGCTGTCCGTAAAGCAGAGCAGGAATTGAATACTTTTTATGAGAATTCGGAGGAAGGATTCCGCTATTTGCAAGCGGTGTTTGACCGGTTATACGAGTTGGAATTCTTAAGCGATGATTGGGAAGAGTATCTGGATCGGTGTAAGAAGACATTGTACGGAGACGGCGCGAGGGCTTACCGGGACATGCGGAATGAGTTTAAAGAATACTGCAAGCAGGCACCGCTTGATGGGATAGACATGGATACTCTTTTGGAGCAGTTGCTGGTATACTTTGTGTTTGCCTATTTCTGCGGTGCGGTGTACGATGACAATGTCATAGGAAAAATGAAAATGTCGGTAGACAGTGTTACGGTTCTGTATGAAATGTTTGTGGCGAAATGGAAGGAACAGGGCGGAACAATATCGGGAGAAGATATTAAGAAAATCGTGTACCGGTATTCCAGAGAACTGGAGCATTCGGATGTGAATCTGGGAAGGATGCAAAGTTAGGGAAGAAAATAATTACCACTACCCTTTTTAACCAAAATGCGGTATAATGATTCCGAGGGATTGAAAGGAGTGGAACGGATGAAGCAGAAGGTACTCTGTAATTGTTGCGGACGAGCCCTTGCGACCTCTGACAGCGGAAAAACCGTGACGGAGGATGCGGTATATATCCGCAAGGAATGGGGCTACTTTTCCGAGAAAGATTTACAGATTCATCATATTGTGGTGTGTGAGGACTGCTATGATGAATGGATAAAGCAGTTTAAGTTACCTGTGAAGATAGAAAAAAAGCAGGAGGTTTTATGTTAGAAGTTTGTTTATTAGGGACCGGCGGAATGATGCCGCTTCCGAATCGTTGGCTGACCGCCCTGATGACCAGGTTAAACGGTAGCAGTCTGCTCATTGATTGCGGCGAGGGCACTCAGGTGGCGATTCGGGAAAAAGGATGGAGTTTTCACGATATTGATGTGATTTGTTTTACCCATTATCACGGGGATCATATCAGCGGTTTGCCGGGGTTGTTATTGTCCATGGGAAACGCAGAGCGAAAGGAGCCTGTGACGCTCATCGGACCGAAGGGGTTGGAACGGGTAGTAGGTGCACTCCGGACTATTGCGCCGGAGCTGCCCTTTACACTTGAATTTCATGAATTAACCGAGGCAGAGGAGACGATTTTTACCCACGGTTATGAAATTGAAGCCTATAAAGTGAATCATAACGTGCTCTGCTACGGATATTCCGTGGTGGTACGCCGGGGAGGAAGGTTCTTTCCGGAGAAAGCGGCAGAAAATAACGTACCGCAGAAGTACTGGAACCGGTTGCAGAAGGGCGAGACCATTGAAGCGGACGGGGTATGTTATACTCCGGATATGGTAATCGGACCGCCGCGAAAGGGCATTCGTCTGGCTTACAGCACGGATACGAGACCGACAAAGAGTATGGCGGTCCACGCCGCAGAGGCAGATTTGTTTATCTGTGAGGGAATGTACGGCGAGGACGACAAGATGAATAAGGCGTTAGAGCATAAGCATATGACCTTTTATGAGGCTGCCAAGCTGGCAAAAGAGGCGAACGTAAAGGAATTGTGGCTGACCCATTACAGTCCGTCTCTGATTCGTCCGGAAGAGTATATTCCGAAGACCCGGAAGATTTTTCCTGCCACCTATGCGGCAAAGGACGGCAGAACGATAGTGCTGGAGTTTGATAAAAACGAGTAGTGCGGTTCGTGGCGTAAAGGAGGGATTCCTATGAAGATGAAAAAGAGAATCGTGACAGTCAGTGTAGTTCTGGTACTGGCCTGCGCCATTGTGGCGTTGTATTGGTATATTGACCGTTCCGGAAAGCAGGCAGAAGAGCCGGTGAACACGGCGGCGGAGCAACTTTTGGCCAAGAATCTGGAGACCAATTATCCGCCGACGCCCTATTCCGTGGCGGAGCTGTACTGCGGTATTGTGCAGTGCATTTACAGTGCGGACACGACGGATGTTCAGTTGGAAGCGCTGGTACGAATGGAGCGGGAGCTGTTTGACGAGGAATTTGCGGCAATCAATCCGTATGATTCCCTGCTTGCGTCCACTAAAGAGGAATTGGCGACGGCTAAGGAGAAGAAGCTTGTGTTTACCGGATATATATTGGATAAAGCCAGTAATGTGATGAAATGGAAAAGAGACGGTAAGAACTATGCATCTATTATGTTTCAGTTTATGAGTAAATCCGAATCGGGAAGCGGCGGCAGTTACCGTAATTTGATTATGAGAAAGGATTCCGACGGAAACTACAAGATTTTAGGCTGGGAGACGGCTGACGGGGAATAGGAAATAAGGTAACGGAGGCAAATATCGTGCGAATTTTAGCAATTGAATCATCCTGTGACGAAACCGCGGCAGCGGTGGTGGAGGACGGGCGTAAGGTGCTGTCCAATGTGATTTCGTCGCAAATCGATATCCATACATTATACGGCGGCGTGGTGCCGGAAATTGCGTCCAGAAAGCATACGGAACGCATCAATAACGTGGTAGACCAGGCTCTTTCCGAGGCGGGTATGACGCTGACTGAGGTGGATGCGATAGCGGTGACCTATGGTCCGGGACTGGTAGGTGCCCTTTTGGTGGGCGTTGCCCATGCAAAAGCGCTTGCTTACGCGGCAGGAAAACCGCTTATCGGGGTGCATCATATCGAAGGACATATTTCCGCAAATTACATAGAGAATTTAGAACTGGAACCGCCGTTTTTGTGTCTGGTAGTATCCGGAGGTCAT
>JAZUBD010000474.1:0-3498 GCA_045638305.1 Lachnospiraceae bacterium | reverse complement strand
TCACAGAACGACATGGCTACGATCCGACTTCTCATGCCCACGTCCCCAACGCGGATCACGGAAAATATTTACATTCGGTGCCCAGAAGGTCAAACCCTTATAAATGTCCGTGTCACCGTACTTCTGCTGCATATTGAATTTCGCACGACCTTCGGTAGATACATGGTCACCCACTTCCTCCATCATATCTTCATCAAACGCTGCCGCCAAACCGATTGCCTGCGGAAATACCGTAGCCACACCGGCTCTTGCCACACCGTGCAACGCCTCGTTCCACCAGTTGTACGCCTTGATATCCAGGCGTTCGATAGCAGCAGACCAATGCAAAGTCTGAAACACCTTCTCCTCCAGAGTCATCTCCGCAACCAATGCCTTTGCTCTCTCCTTAAAGGAAAGGCTCTCGTCCTGATACTTCTTCATACAATACTCCTTTCGATATAAATCATTGTCCTTTGTCCGGTTTTGTATCTGCCGAACGATATAGCAAAGGCTGAATCCCGAAAACATCTCTCAGAATTCAGCCTTACCTCGTTTCAATTCTGATACTCTAGTATCCCTTAATACTCACATCGCCAAGTGCCGCAAAAAACGCATCCTTTACCTTAAACTCCTTGTCGAATAAATACGGATAACTTTCAAGTTTTACGCCAAACATAACCTCTCCGGCTACCTCGTCGAAGTACTCCTTCGGCTCATTCAGGGAACTGGTATCGTCCGTCAATCCTTCAAAGGTAATGCTTACGATATCATAACCTTTTTTCTGCTCATAATTCACAAAATTCGTCATCAGAGCCTTATAGCGCTTTGTACCCCGCTCGCGTAATTCATCCGGTGTCAAATCTCTGTCCTCCACTGAGCCGATATTCGTATCCACATAAAACTCTGTAATATGAAGCTCCAAACCGGTCTCTGCCAGTTTTTTGAACATATCTTCCATGTTAAAGACATTCGGTGCACCCGGTGTATAATGTGGCTGTATGGCAATACCGTCAACCAATGTCCCGGTCTGCAACGTATCCAGTAAGGTCAAAGACGGAGTTAACGTTGCTGCTTCATCCAGATTGTCCTGACTGAAAAACAGCTTCTGCTCCGGAGTCGCGTACTTTCTCGCAATACGACACGCCTCCAAGATATACGTATCTCCGATACCCTGATACCAATAGGAGGAAGTTTGATATCCCATCTCATGTCTTTCACCCGGAAGAATCACATCATCCAAAACATCCCAGGAAACAACCAATCCCGGATAATTCGTATTACAATATGTAATCACATCCTTGATATAATGCTCCATACGAGCCATAATTACATCAGAAGATGCGTATTCGATGGTCTTCGTTGTCGTGCCGTCCTCGTTTTTTGTTTCCGTAACCTGGGCCCGGTCCAAATCCTTCGTAAATGCCCATTCCGGCACCTCATTGGTAATCAACCTCGCCCCCCGCACAGGGATGTTATTCTCCTGCGCAAACTTTAAAATCACATCCGCGCCGGCAAAATTCAGTGCAATCCGTGTTTTATCCGTAGCCACTTTAGAGGTCTCATAATCCATAATATTGTTCGGTGAAAGATCACCCTTTACACTGATAGAGTTGAACTGCTCCTTCAGAACAGCTTTTCTCTCCTCATCCGTTACATCTATTACTAACGCATCAATACCGACCAGAAAAAGGTCCTTATATGCCTCATCCAGTTCCGGTAACTTATTTTCCATTTCATAATATTCTTTAAACTTCTTTGTCTCATAAACGCTTGTCTTAGCTGTTGCTTCTTCCTCTCCCGACTGATTCTCTGCAATTGCCGGTGTCGGTGTCGGGGCCGGCGTAACTGTAGGCCTTGGTGTAATAGTAGGAACCGGTCCGATTTCAACAGAACCGGAACATCCGGTCAAAAAAAGCACCATAGCAATTGCTATTGTACTTGCGAATTTCCCTTTTCTCATACAAAACACTCCTTTCCAATCACGCTCCCACCTGTTCTTAGGTAACACATAAGGGGCAGTCAAGCTACCCCTTATGTATGTAAATATTCCTATGTTATTGGATTACTGGTTAACCTCAGCAAGGATAGCATCCCAAGAATCCTTAATAGCTGCAACCTGGTCTGCCGGAGTTACGTTAGCAAACGGATACTGCCATAAGAGGTCCGGACCAAGATCCTGCGGAACGAGGGTCTGTGCAAGGAAGTGAGTGCTTACGCCGTCGTTGAACATAACGATGGTCTCATCAACGCCTCTCTCCTCCTCGAAGTGGTTGTAGTACATTTCCTTCCAAGCATCCGGATCATCATAACCCGGGGTAGCCATGGTGTATACATTGTATGCGAATGCAATGTTACCAGCGGTCTCTGCATCGTAGCAGGACGGGATGACAGTGATGTTATCACATACATAGCTGTGGTAAGATGCTGCTCCGTCCGGCTTCGGCGGCATTACGAATCCGCAAACGTCTTCCATATCGTCACCGTAGATATTGGTCGGCTGAAGAACATACTCTTCGTTGAACTGCATAGCTGCCTTACCTTCCTGGAATGCCGGAATGAAGTAATCCCACTGGGAATCAGCCGGCTGCGGCATCTCGTAGCCCTTGTTGTAAAGATCTACAGCGAAATTAATCGCATCAAGAACTTCCTTGGAACCCATGTTGTTAACAAGGTTGCCGTTTGCATCCTTTGCAAAGTAGTCTGCGCCGGAGGAAGCAACCAAGATGGTCATGGTAGCTGCACCCTGAGAAACGGTAGCGTAAATATCGGTTACACCGTCAGCGTTGGTATCGCGGGTTAACTGAGCACAAAGCTCTTCGAACTTGGACCAAGTCCAGTCGCCGCTTGCCTGTAAGTCATACGGAAGATCCGGATCAAGACCTGCTTCTTCGAAGAGTCTCTTGTTCCAAACCACACCACCTCTCGGCTCAGACTTCTGTGCTCTCATACCGTAGATGCTGTTACCCTTGGTCATAAGGTTCTTAACTGCTACGCTCCACTTATCCTCGGAGAAGTCAAGCTCATCAAGAGTAGCTAAGTCATAGAAAAGACCGTTAGCCATCGGCTTTGCTACGAATCTGTAGTCAAGGTCGAATAACTGAGCTGCCGGCTCACCAGCAGTAATGGAGTTTACACAAGTATCGGTCATGCCGTCCCAGCTTGCAACAGTCTTAGACTGCATTCTGAAGTTATACTTTGCAAAAATCTCCTCACGATACTTTGCGGTAGCTTCTTCCTGAGCGTTGGTCGGCTCAGCCGGGGTTTCCGGAGACCAGTGGTCACCGATGATGATTTCCATACCACCAAGATCTCTTGCCGGGATCGGGGTTGCCTTCGGAGCTTCAGTTGCCTTCGGGCCTTCGGTCGGCTGCGGAGCCTCGGTTGCCGGTGCCTTAGTTGCCTCTGCGCCGGTGCTAGCATCGTCGCCACAAGCAGCAAGACTACCAAGAACGGTCGTTGCAGCAAGGAAAGCTGCAGCATACTTCTTAATTCTCATACCAAAATTCCTCCTTTTATTTT